>BDTY01000065.1 GCA_002897955.1 archaeon BMS3Bbin15 | reverse complement strand
AAAATGCACTGCAAGATGGGAAGAAAGGTTAGGAGATCTCACAGAAGAGTCAGCATGTCGTGAAGGACTATACACTAAAGAAGAATTTTTTGATTTATGGGAAGTAATTAATAAGAAGCTTAATTTAGATGAAAAAATTAGAGTATACAGGTTTGAACTTGATACTGCAAGTCAATCACCCCTCTGATTCTTTTATAAACTTTTTGTTTTATAGAGATTTTAATAATTAGAGAAGGTGAGAAAGTGATGTTTTATACACATATTCTTTTTGGAGCTTTGCTATTTCTTGTTGCAGGAAATTATATTCACTTATCTCTGCTGCAATGGGCAGTAATACCACTTGCTGCTATACTCCCTGATATAGACACAGAAAACAGCTTTATCAGTAAGAGGTTACCCCTGATTCCTTTTCTTTTTTCAGGAGTAAAACACAGAACATTAACACATTCTTTAATAGGACTGGCTGTGGCCACCTGGCTTGCCTTTGGGGTAGGTTATTTTACACAACATATAGAAATCACACTTCCTTTTTTCATAGGATATGCCAGCCACATTCTTGCAGATATGTTAAATGATGCTGGAGTTGCACTGTTTTACCCAGAGAAAAAGAGATACAGATTGCTTAGAATCCGAACAGGTTCTGTATCTGAAATGTGGTTCTTTTTCTCTGTGTTAGGAGGGATTATCGCAATTCTCCTTTCAGTTTAGTTCTCTTCTTTTTTTTCAAAAGGGTTGTGCATATTTTTACATTACTATTTTTAGGATTCTTTTTGTGACTTTCCTACAGAGAACCTTCTCTTTAGTTCCATACAAGTTTCTGATAGTGGAATAGCAGAAAAATGTCACTCATTAGGTTTTGAACCATACACGTGTTCTCCCTCTTATAGACACAAACTTATAGTCTACAATCCCCAACGTTTTCAGTTTTTTCAGACTTTTTCCTATCCCTTGGATTGTTATATCCCCTTTCTCCTTCTGATGATATCTATGGAGCTCCCCAGTGCTGATAGTTGTGCTCTCTTTTATTTTCGATAATAAGAAAGTCTCGAGCTCGCTTAGATGGCTCTCATTCTTTTTAGGCATACCCTTCACCATCGTAAAAGCTGTGTCTATATCCCTTTTTGTGATTTTTTTATTGGCAATACCCCCTACATAATATAGAATTGCCAATGCGTGACGTAAGTCAGTGGCTCTCTCAGCAACATCTCTAATTAATTTCTCAGAAATTACAAATCTGCTGAAGCCTTGGATACATCTTTTTTTCAGAATTTCAAACTTCTGATCATCATTATAATCTTTAAATTGAAATTCAATAGGTTCAAGAGAACTTCTGACTCTATTTCTCAAGAAGTAGTCATCTCCAGAGGAGACAAGTATCACTCTCACGTGAACCCCTTGGAATCTGCTCTCTGCTGGTCTCAGGAGAGTTTGGAGGAGGGTGTTTATATCCCCTCCTGAAAAAGCATTGAAATCATCAAAAACAATCAGAAGGTTCTTTTCATTATTTTTTAGCGTCTTGAATGTAGCTTCAAGACACTTAGAGACTCTTCTCCTGCTTAGGTGTTCAGTCACTTGGAAATATATTTCCGCAGCGACTTCAGCACTTGTCCTCTTGACAGCGAGATTGACATAACAGGTTGCCACTTTTGATGCTACTTCCTCCTTAAATAGCTTCAGAATCTTTCTGGCAACTGAAGTTTTTCCCACTGATGGCTGGCCATAAATAACTGCATTACTGGCTGGCTTGAAGCCAAACTGAAGAGGAGCGAAAAGTCTGACCAGTTCCTCTATCTCCTTTTCTCTAAAAAGTAATTGGTTAGGAATAACATCAGGGTCAAATACACTAAGGTCCTTGAAAAGTCCTAACATTGTTTCCATCATATTACCACCAATCCAACCTCATAATGTATGTTTTTCTTTTCTTTTAAACGTTCTCTGAGAGCATGGGAAAAGTGAAAACATTCAATATTCATTTCTCTACCTCCTTTTCTTTTTCCATCAACTTTTCAAAGACCAGCTCCCTTAGATTGTCATCTTCAAGTACAGTCATGATAAGTTTTTCTACATTGCCCTGCATCTCTTTTGCAACACTGTTAAGAGGCTCACCACAGTGAATACAAAAGTTTTTACCTTCAGGGTTTGTGCGTCTACATCTTGAACATGTGTTGGCCTTCTTTTCTGTATTGGCTTGATTTTCTTTCTTGATGTAGTCCTTCACATCAACTGTTGATATTGCTGCATAGAGCTCTGGCATTGTAGATGTTGGAGACCAGCCCCTCTGACGTTTGATTATACTTGCTGGCACTTTGGCTTTTACATCTCTTCTGGTACTGATATTCCTGAATGTCCTACTTGTGACATGAACTAATGGTAAATTCTGCTGTTCTGCATAATGATTATACTTTCTTGAAACTCGTTGAATTATATGTTTAAAGGCACTTGGTGACATAATAGATAACTTCCTACCGTTGAGGGGTACAAACACGTGGGCATTTTGATTATCTCTGAAAGGATGCACCTTGAGCCATGCCTCTATATATGGCTTAGCCTGGTAGAATACGACAATTTCTCCAGCGAGAGTCTTGTCATCGATATAAACTTCTACAATATCATCAGAGATTATAATGTCTGAAATTTTCAATGTGGCAAGCCCACCTATACGGTTTCCATTTTCTGCCAGCATTGCCAGTAAACATGCGTCCCTTTTATTCGTTGTAAAATCAACCAGATCCCATGGTAAAGTATCACTGGCAGGAAGTTTTTTAATATTTTTAGCCACCCTTTCTCTGAGAGAGTCTCTTTTAACGTGTATTTTTGCTACTTCAGGAGGATATTTCAAAAGAGTCAATAAATAAGGAGGTGTATTACTGTGTGTGTGCCCTTCTGGGTATCCATAGACAGTTCTTGTGAACTGCATAAGTTGTTTGAGGATAACCACAAAATCAACCACAGAATCATTGGTTCTTCCACTTCTACGAAGTGTTCTTACCAACTCCTTAAAGTCTCTCTCTTCACACTCATAGAAACTCTTGCGAAGATTTTTCACAGCAAACCGAAGTTGGAAAACTATCACTGCAGCTCTACCTTCGCTTATTTCTACCTCTGAATCTGAGCCAAAAAGTTTTTCATCTATGAATTCTCTGACATAAGCTTTGTTTTTGTCTAATCCTTTCTCTTTATCCAGAAGAGAGAGTTGACTTTTTAGCATCGCTTTATAGTTATAAAACTCAGATACAGTTGTCATCATGTTTATACACCCCCATTGAATATATCATAGATTTGTATACTTTTAGTTTAAGTGAAGTGAAATCACAGATGTTATAAAGTGACCCTCTGGGACTGAGTTTAAGTGAGTTTAAGTTAAACTCATTTAAATTTTCATGATTCAATATTGTTTGCATTTTACATAAGAAACTAATAGGTGTTATATGTTTATATGATAAGGCAACTATTTGCCATAACACCTATCAGGTATCAGGTATCAGGTATTAGTTCATTAGCACTATAAATTTAATGCAAAAAGCAAATGCAAAAAGCAATGCAATAAACAGTTACCTTAATATATATGAAAAGGCAGAAAACATACCATGCTAAGAAGCCATCTGATAAATATTTTTCTTATAGTGCTTGCTGCCCTTGCTTTAATCTATGGAGCCATCTATACTCATGAGAAGCTATACTCCTACCTTGTAGCTATTCAGATTATCCTGGGCTTATACCTCATTTACGCCTTCTTTACATCAGCGATAAAAAGCTATAAAGAGTGGCGCTACCAGCCTTCAAGGCTAAGGTAATACCTTCTTTACAAGTTCTGGTATCTTCTGGGGAATTCCTGCCACCTCTGCACCTGCTTTTTCCAATGCTTCAATTTTGCTCTTAGCTGTTCCCTTACCATGGGAAATTATTGCTCCGGCATGGCCCATCCTTTTTCCTTCGGGTGCAGTAACTCCCGCTATATAACCTACAACAGGCTTGCTCATATTTTTTATATACTCCGAGGCTCTCTCCTCAGCATCACCACCGATTTCACCTATCAACACAACCGCCTCAGTTTCAGGGTCTGCCTCATAGAGTTTAAGAATATCGATAAAATCAGTTCCCACAACAGGGTCACCGCCTATGCCAACAAGAGCACTCTGGCCAAGTCCAGCTTCAGTCAGAGTGAGAGCAATCTCATAGGCAAGAGTTCCACTTCTTGATATTATACCGACTTTACCTGGAATAAAAACTTCGGCAGGCATTATTCCAAGCTTGCTCTTACCCGGTACAATAATTCCAGCAGTATTGGGGCCGATTACTCTGACACCTTCGGCTTTAGCATAAGCTTTAATTTTTAGTGCATCGTGCACAGGTATGCCTTCTGTTATGATAGCCACAAGCTTCAGGTGTTCAATAGCCTCGAGAGCAGCGTCAAGAGCAAAGGGAGCAGGCACAAATATAACACTTGCCTCAGCATCGCTTACCTCGATAGCCTCAGCAACTGTGTTATAAACTCTAACGCCATGCACATCTCTACCACCCCTTCCTGGAGTGACTCCTGCCACCACCTCTGTGCCATAATCCAGCATGAGCTTTGTATGAAAGCTGCCCTGGGAACCTGTAATTCCCTGAACGATAACTCCTGTATTTTTATTTATTAATATGCTCAATCTTCTCTCTCCTCAGCCATGCCTATAGCAAGCTTTGCTGCTTTAATCATATCTCTCTCAACATTATAACCCTTCTCCCTGAGCATAGCAGAGCCTTCCTCCGCCCTTGTACCTCTAAGCCTGACAACAAGGGGTTTTTCTATTCCTGAAACCTCAAGAATACCTCTTGCCACCTCATCACATCTTGTTATCCCACCAAGAATATTCACAAAAATAACTCTGACTTTTGGATGGGAAGAGACTTTCTCAAGAGCCTTCTTCATTGTATTGCTGCTTGCTCCACCTCCAATATCAAGGAAATTGGCAGGCTCACCACCGAGATATTTTATTGTGTCCATGGTGGCCATTGCCAACCCGGCGCCGTTAACGATACATCCAATATTTCCTGAAAGTTCAACATAGGGCATATCTTTACTCCTGTCAAAATCCTGTCTGAAGAGGGCATCGTCATCTATAACAAGTTTGGCATCGGCTGCATAAATACCCTCTTCTGCAACTACTACAGGGTTTATTTCAGCCAGATGAGCATCTGTCTTCTCAAAAACCCTGTAGAGATTCAAAAATAGATCACTTATGCTCTTAAATTCATCTATTTCCAGCCCAAGCTTTGAGGCAAGCTCTCTTGCAGCATAGGGATATAAACCAACGAAAGGCTCGATATGTTTTGAAAAAATCCTCTCGGGACTTAACCTTGCCACATCCTCAATATCAATTCCACCTTCGCTGCTAACCATGAAAACCGCTTTTCCAACGGTCCTATCTATTGTAATTCCTGCATAAAGTTCCTTTTTTATATTCAGCTTCTCCTCCACAAGAAGTTTCTCGACCTTTAAGCCTTTAATCTTCATATTTAGCAGCTCTTTTGCCCTTTTCTCTGCCTCTTCAGGTGATGAAGCAAACTTGACGCCGCCTGCTTTACCTCTCCCTCCGGCACGCACCTGTGCCTTAAGCACAACTTCACCAAGCTTCTCAGCCACATTTGAGGCTTCTTCAGGATTCTCAGAAACCTCACCTCTGGGCACTGGTATTCCTGTATTCGAAAAAATCTTCTTGCTTTGATATTCCAGCAGGTCCATGATAATGCCTCAGTAATTTTAATAAGAAATAGTTTGACCTTAAGATTATTAAATCTTTTTCCTTGAGGGAGTAAATAAAACATATCAAAAATATGATGGCGAATTTAAGATGGGACTGATATTAGGTGGATTAACACTCCAAAACGACAGATATATATGTGTGGCCAATAGAAACTTTAGAAGGATTAACAGACCTTCGGGCTTAATTCAGTAAGGGTGGAATTGAAATGGATTATACATGTTGAAGGAGGTGTAACTCATGGCTGAACAGCTAAAGGGTGAAAAATATTGTGTGAATTGCGGGGAGAAAATTGATGAGAAAGCAGAAATCTGTCCAAAATGTGGCGTGCGACAGTCAGTTCCAGGCTCTAAAAAGAAGGATTCAAGTGTAGCAGCTATTTTGAGCTTCTTTTTCACAGGTTTGGGGCAAATTTACAACGGTCAGAGAGTTAAGGGTATCCTGCTTATCTTCATTCAGGTCATTAATATCTTCCTGATGGGCATACTGATTGGCTTCATCACTTTTCCTTTTGTCTGGATATGGGGGATGTATGATGCTTACAAAACCGCTGAGAGGATTAACGAAGGCCATGTCTGATAGTATCATTATCATATCTGATTCTAAATCACTCAACCAAAATGTTTTCACAGGATTATTAAACACGGAAAAATGCGTATAAATTTATATGCTATAATGTCAATATGTAACAGAGTAGATTACTGGAGGGTTTATAATAAAAACCATAACCTTTGAATGTGAAACTATTACACCAATGTTCCTTGCTGGAGCAGACGGAAGAACGCCAGAACTAAGACCTCCTTCAATCAAAGGGGCAATGCGTTTCTGGTGGAGGGCAATGAATGGTCATTTGTCCATTAAAGATCTGAAAGAAGAAGAGGTGGAAATATTTGGGGGAAGTGGGGAAAAAGAGGGGAGAAGTAGGATATTGCTCAGGGTAAAAAGCGATAATGAACCGGAAAGAGGAAGCAATATAAGAAATGATTATAACTTAAAATGGAGTTATAATAGGCAAGAAAATAGATTAGATGGCGATGATGCAGGTATAGGTTATTTATTATATTCAACTGTCTTAGGTGGTGGTAAATACTATATTAAAGATAACCAAAAATTTACCGTAGAGATAAAAAGTCAATACCTTGATGTTTTAAAGCAAGCAGTGGCTTCATTTTGGACATTGGCCTATCTAGGCGGAATAGGCACAAGGGCAAGGCGAGGAGGAGGAAATATTGCCATTACAAATATTAAAGATGGTGACAATCTTTTAGGTGAAGCCGAACCTGATTTTTTACTAACTGGCAGAGATTGTGATGATGTAGCGAAATGGCTCGTTCATAATTATAACAAAGCAAAATCGGTTGTGAATAAAAATAAGAGAACACAGTTTATTTCAGAGTATTCGAATTTATCTATCTCAAGATTTATAATTTCCAACAACAGCTTTAATGGGTGGAAAGAAGCGTTAAATAATATAGGAAGTGAATTTGCCCGTTTTCGCGCAGACTATAAGAGCGATATTTTTGGCACTGCATCATTCGGATTACCGAGAAAGCACATTGAGACCAGTAATAGAGATGTTAATCGGCGTAGCTCTCCTTTGATATTTAAAATCTTAAAAGTTGGAGATAAATACTATTGGTTGGCTTTACGGCTGTCAGGGGAATTTTTACCAGAAGATACCGTCTTAAAAGGCAGGTCTAAACTTCAGAAACCAACTTATGACAGGCTTGATGAATTCTGGGGTATTCTTAAGAAAAAAGGAAGCGAGAGAGTATTGTCCATTCCAGATAGATTAAACGAAGTTAAGGCGAAGATTGAAAAGGAACTTTCACCGGAGAAAATGATTCTTTTTGGATCAAAAGCAAGAGGAGATTTCCATAAAAAATCTGATATTGATATCGCTATTGAAACCGATAAAAGCATAGAGCTTGCTAATATAAGTGGTGCTATTGATATAATAAAGCTTAAAAAGATTGATAAGTCTTTTAAAGACAAAATCAAGGCTGAGGGTATAGAACTATGAATGGTAGACTAAAAAGGATATTCATTGATTTTAAAAACGCCTTTGATAATTTAGAAACTGCGGCTAAAGAAGCAAAAACTGATCTTGAGATTGATGGCACAATCAAGCGATTTGAACTTTGCTATGAACTCTCATGGAAACTGATAAAAGAGGTTATGGCAAATCAAGGCATTATATGTAAAAATCCCAGAGATTGTTTCAAACAAGCATTTATCAATGATTTAATCAGTGATGAGGATATATGGCTAAAAATGATTGAAGATAGAAATGAACTGGTTCATGTCTATGAATCTGTAAAGTCAAGAGAGATATTTGAGAATATCAAAAATGAATATCTTAAACCGCTTAAATGGCTTTTGGAAAAGGCAAGGGTGATATCTTATGAATAAATATCTCTTCCTTTTTACTGTTGGCCCAGTCCAATCTTTCATTGGTCAGGCGCGTAAGACTCAAGACCTTTATGCAGGGAGCTTCTTGCTATCTCATTTAATTGACTCTGCCATGAAAGAAATTGAGGATAAGGTAAATAACTGTAAATTTATTTTTCCACACAAAAATATAAAATCCAAGCCAAACCGTTTCATCGCTGAGATAGAATATGATGATGCAGGAAAAGCAGGTAAAGATTTAAAGGACTTTGTGGAAACTGAATTTGAGGATATAGCAAAAATTGCTTTAGACTCATTGGATATTAATTATGATAATGATTTTAAACATTCTTTTTTATCACAGATAAAAACTCATCTTCAGGTGAATTGGGTTGCTCTTCCTTTAGAAAAGAATTATGAAGCTACATACAAAGAACTTGAGAGTTATCTCGGCTCCATTAAAAATGTTAAAGCATTTAAACAGTTGAATAACGGCAGAGGCGAAATAGGTCGCAAGTGCTCTTTATGCGGCGAGAGGAATGTATTATTTTATCGTGGCAGAAAAAGAGCATATACTACGGATTCTGCAGTTTCTTTGGACAGACAACCATCCAGGTATATGAGCGATGGTGAAGGTCTTTGTGCTGTCTGTTTTACCAAACGCTTTGCGGATAAATATCAAAATTTTAAAGATAAATATGAAAAGAATTACCCATCTACTGCCGAAATTGCTCTGATGGATTCACTTAATAACTTAGATAGTGGTTTATTGGACAAATATGAGGAGATATTTGGTGATAATTTTGATGAAGAGCTATATTATGAAGATAGCCTGACAGAGAGATATTTTAGGAAAAACAACTACCCTGCTGAGAAGCTTGAAGACGCAAAAGTATATCTTAGAAAAATATCTGAAAAAGCCAGAGAAAATAAGGTAACGTTTTCCAGGTACTATGCAATATTGATGCTTGATGGAGACAATATGGGGAGGTGGCTTTCTGGAGAGTTTTTGGAAGAGCACGAAAAGATAAGATTAGAAGACTTCCATAAAAAATTAACTGAACAATTGGGCTCTTTTGCACAAAGTGTGAAAGACATTATCAAAGAGCCCAAAGGTAAACTTGTTTATGCTGGTGGAGATGATGTGCTTGCATTTATCAATTTAAACCAGCTGTTGCCTTTGATGAAGAGATTAAGAGAGGAATTTCCTAAATTTGAAGGGTTTGGATTTGAAATAAAAGGTAATAATAAATCTTCTCCCTCAGTGGGTATTGCCATTGCCCATTATAAAACTCCACTATCTGAAGCACTGAACTGGGCAAGGAAGATGGAAAAAGAAGCGAAGAAAAATGGCGGGAGAGATGCTTTTGCCATTGCCGTGCTTAAACGATCCGGTGGGATTAGTAAAACCATGTTCAAATGGCAATATGGCGATTCATCCAGCATAGAAATATTAGAACATCTAATCAAATCTTTAAAACCAAAAGAAGGCTCAGAACAGGCGGATTTTTCCAACACGTTTATCAAAAATTTAGGTATAGAATTCAGATGGCTTATGGATGAAGAAGGTAAATATAAAGAAGGAGATATCATCAAAACTGAGATGAAACGGCTGGTTGGAAGGTCCTGCCTGATGACAAGAGGTGAAGGTGAGACAAAGGAAGACTTCAAAAAGAAGAAAAAGCAAGCGATTGCTGATTTAACCGAAAAACTGGATAGACTTTATACTAACAAGTCACTGGATAACTTCCTATCATCTCTAGAAATAGCAGATTTTATAAAAAGAGGGGGCAGTTAAAATGATAATAAAAATTGATTCCCTGGATACTCTCTTTTTCAGGGATGGTAAACCCTTTACTATGGGGGAAGATACCTGGTCAAATGGTCTGTTTCCTCCGTCACCATCTGTGCTATATGGTGCTATACGAAGTGCCTATTTCTCCAATCACATAGATGAACTTAAAAAAGCAACTAAGAATGATGACCCCACAAAGAATTTGAAAATAGTAGGTGTATGTGTATATCTGTCAGACAAAGACAAAACATACTTACCTTTGCCCAATAACTGTGTGCAAAAAAAAGATAATAAAGAAACTGTGGTTTCTGTACTTCCAATGAATGGATTAAAGGACGTAAAAAGTTCCTGTCCTGCTAAATACGCTTTAAAGAGTGTAGAAAATGTAGCAAATGTGGGTGGAGGATTAATAAAGATAGATTCATTGAAAGAATATCTGGAATGTAGTAAGGACTCGTTCTCTTCTATTCTCAAAATGGCGGACAGAGTATTACCCGAGCCAAAGATAGGCATCGGTATCAGCAAAGAAACAGGTACAAGTGAAGAGGGTAAACTCTACCGGGTGGATATGATGCGGTTGGAAAATAAAAAAGGGAAAAGTCTCAGTTTAGTCATTGATTTTGAAGGTCTAGACCTGCCGGAAAGAGGAATGATGAAGCTTGGTGGGGAAGGTAAAGCTGTTTCCTATCAGAAGTCTGAACCTGTAAATTTCTCTGTCGATAAATCCAAATTAGATGGAGATAGGTTTAAGTTGTATCTATCAACTCCTGCAATCTTCAAAAATGGCTGGCTACCTCAGTGGATAGATGAAAACACACTTGAGGGTGAGTACAAAGGACTTAAATTACAACTTTTAACCGCATCTATAGGTAAGCCAATCCTTATTGGCGGTTTTGATATGAAAGCAAGAAAGCCCAAACCAATGTATAAAGCTGTGCCTGCTGGAAGCATGTACTATTTTGAAATTATCAAAGGTGATTTAGAAAGTGCTCTTGAAGTATTTGATCAAAAAGCAATTTCTGATTTCTATCCTGTGCAGGGATTTGGCATAGCTTATGTAGGGGGTATAGGTAAAAATGCCTAAGATGCTGCTTCTATTCTCCCATAAGTTAACTGGAGACCAAAGAGAAGATGCAGATAATAACTTAAACATCAGTGAGTTTGTTCCTTTGCCTCCAGATTTGCACCAACTGTGGATGAATATTCCACCTACAAAATCTTTATTAAACGACTATCTGAAACCTTTTCGCAAATGGATAAGCGAGAATTCCGACAGTGGAGATTATGTGCTTATTCAGGGCGATTTTGGTGCGGTCTATTCAATGGTTAATTTTGCATTTTCAATGGGTCTGATTCCTGTTTATTCTACTACTGAACGAGAAGTGTTAGAGAGACAAATGAAGGACAACACAGTAAAATCAGAACGTATATTCAAGCATAAGATGTTTAGAAGATATGAAGGAGGGGACCAATGAGCAATGTTTTAGTTTCTTTAGTAAGCGATCAGACAATTCCTAATGTTCTATTTATAAAAGAGATGGAGAAAGGAAGTGGAGACGTACGAATGTACCTGTTTGTTTCTACTGAAAAAATGGAAGGTAAAGGAAAAACAGATTTTATTATCCAAGGAAGTCATATAGAAAAATCCAAAACAGTGGTAATTAAAGTGGTCGAGGATTCTATTGAAGACATTAACTCTAAATTAACTGAATTCACTAAAGAAAAGTTAAGTGACGAAGATAACCTTATTGTCAATTTAACTGGTGGCACGAAAATTATGTCAATAGGGGTCTACAACTTTTTTACAGAACGAACATCAACTATATATTACTTACCAATCGGCAAGAATATTTACAAACAGATTTTCCCACCTTCGGAGCACAGAGAACATAAACTAAACGTTAAAATCTCTTTGAAAGATTATTTAACCTCTTATGGGGTAGAAATAAAATCTAAGGACATAAATAAGACATTAAAGGGTAAAAAACATACAGAACATCTTTTCAGAGAGTTTCTAAATAATAAAATTGATACGGAGATAATTGGTAAGTTGAGGAAGAAAATAAATAAAAAGGAAATCCGATTAGATGAAAAAACAAAGAGTTTTCTTGAGAAAA
>BDTY01000064.1 GCA_002897955.1 archaeon BMS3Bbin15 | reverse complement strand
ACATATGCAAGCATCTGGTAGAGAAGAATGGGATACGAAGTATTGAACGGATTACTGGACATCATCGTGATACCATTGGCAGATTGCTGGAAGACCTGGCTGAACATGCAGAGCAGATGAACGATTATCTCATAAAGAAAGTGGGACTTACTCTATTTGAATGCAATGAGTTGTGGAGCATGGTTAAAAAAAACAGAAGAAAGTTGAGCGTAAGAGCCCAACTCGGTCTGAAGAAGGTGATGCCTGGATATACGCATGCATAAAGCGATACACCTACTTTTTTGTGGCGTTTGCAGTTGGAAAATGGACACAACAAACTTGTAAGAACATGGTTGACCAGCTGTATCGCAGAACTAAACTTCCATCCCCAGACAAGAAGATAGATATTTTCACCGATGGAAACGACGATTACACATATGTCCTTGCAAAATACTACGCATACACTTGCATCAGCTATGGGCAGCTCATAAAGATCAAAGAGAAGGGAAAGTTGATCGGCAAGGAGAAGCGAACGATATACGGCAACCCGGACCCGGTGGATATAGAAACCACGGATATCAAGAACTTCAATGGTATACTGCGGGAACGGTGCGGTAGGCTTGTCCGAAGGAGCAAATGTTTCTCGAAATATAAGAGTAGATTATGTTGTGCCATCCACCTCTTCCAGTTTTACTGGGATTTCATCAACGAGTTCGAAAGAAAAACTTCTCCGGCAATGTTAGAGGAGGTAACAGACCACCTATGGACATGGCACGATTTTTTAATGTATCATTATGCGGTATAAAATGGGACAGTACCAAAAATCTGACCGGATCCATCTTTAAAAATCCATATAAGATTATACATGCTAAATTCAAAAATGACCTGAGATAAGTAAAAATATCGGGGGTATTAGATGATTGAAGTTGACATTCCCGGCTTTGGGCCTGTGGTGATTGAACACCTTGTTTTTGATTTCAACGGAACACTCGCAGAGGATGGAAAGCTATGTGAAGGCGTAAGAGATAGACTGATTGCCCTTTCAAAGGATGTACAGATTCACATACTCACGGCAGACACTTTTGGTATGGCCAGAAATGAGTTGAAAGGAATAGACTGCAGAATAAACATACTTCAAGGCGAAAACCATGATATCCTGAAAGAGGAATATGTTAAATCCCTTGGTCCTGAAAGTGTTGTATCACTTGGAAACGGTAATAACGACAGGAAAATGTTAAGGACTACACGAATAGGAATTGCTGTCTGTCTGAAAGAGGGATGTGCCGTTGATGCAATAAAGAATGCAGACATCCTGGTCACATCTTCAATAGATGCACTTGATTTTCTCAGTAACAAAGATAGACTCAAGGCAACTCTGAGGTTTTAACTATAGAAAGAAATTTAAAGGTTTATCTTTTATTATTCCTCTGGTGATAATGTGTCCAAGATTCGATGTAGTCATATCCTTGTTGAAAAACATCCAAAGGCTCAGGAAATCCTGTCGGAATTAAACAGTGGTGCAGATTTTTCAGAACTTGCCCGCAGATACTCTGTGTGTCCCTCAAAAAAGAAAGGTGGAGACCTGGGTTTTTTCGGTAAGGGCCAGATGGTAAAGGAATTTGAAAGGGCGGCCTTCAAACTGAAAAAGGGCGAGGTTTCTGATATTATTAAGACTCAATTCGGCTACCATATTATAAAGAGGACGGATTGAATGTGTCTTGAAGAGGTGGCAGAAAGAGTAAGGGAATGCAGAAAATGCCCTCTATTCAAGAATCGGACTCAGGCAGTGCCTGGGGAAGGGCCGGAAGATGCCAGAGTGCTCTTTATCGGGGAGGCTCCCGGAAAGGAAGAAGACCTTTCAGGAAAGCCCTTTGTTGGAAGGGCCGGGAAGCTTCTTACAGAGCTTCTGGAAGATGCAGGCCTGAAAAGAAGCAGAGTCTTCATAACTTCGGTGATAAAATGCAGGCCACCTGGCAACCGCCTTCCGAGAAGGGATGAAACAAATGCCTGCTATCCCTATCTTAAAGAACAGATTAAAATAATCAAGCCTGATATAATTGTTCTCCTTGGAAATACTGCAATTAAAACCGTACTTGGCCTTAACGGAATAACAAAATTACATGGTAAAGTTATTATAAAGGAAAAGGAAAACTATCTTCCTATGTTTCATCCTGCAGCAGGAATCAGAAACAGAAATTTTATACCTCTGATGAAGGAAGACATGGAAAGGCTCAGCAGGCTTCTTGAAAATTATAAAAAATAGCAAAAGAGAGGCAGCGTCAGAACTCAAAAAACTGAGAGCTTGTTAAAATCTGATTAAAAGGTTATTCCCGGTTTAAAGCACTTTTGCAAAAGGCTTTAAGTTATGCCGGGGAGGTGATAAATTGGAAAAACAGAAACTCATAAAAAATTTCAAGGACAGAGAACCTATAGAGGGCTTTTTTGTTGTGGAATACAAACACGAAATTAAAGAGTATAAGAATGGCTACAGATTCATGTTCGGAATTTCCGACAAGAGCGGAGAGGTGATGGTAAATTACTGGGGTGGTCCTGACAGGAAGCAGGTTGAAGAGGTCTTTAACGGGTTTTCAAAAGGAGATATTGTATATATCAAGGCTGTCTCTGTACTCTATAACGAAAAAATCCAGGTAAATATCAATCCTCCTGAAAATACTGCCAGAAAGGCACTGGATGACGAATATGACCTATCAATATTTATTTCATCGAGCAATCAGGATATCGGGGAAATGGAAGAAAAGCTTTTTTCCCTTGTAGAATCCGTAAAAGATGAAAAAATCAGGTTTTTACTGGAGAGTATATTTAAAGACCCTGTGATATGGTCAAAGTTTAAAAAAATACCTGCAGCGAAAAGATATCACCATGCCTGCATCGGTGGTCTTTTAGAACATACGCTGGGAGTTGCACTATTTGCCAGGACTGCATGCCGGCTGCATTCTTCCCTGGACAGGGATATTGTAATTGCAGGTGCTCTTTTGCATGATATTGGCAAAATCGAAGAGATTAAAATTACAAATACCATAGAATATACAGAGAGGGGTATGCTGGTAGGGCACGTTGCACTTAGCTATGAAATAGTGAAGGACCACTTGGCTGAGGCTGATATACCTGAAACCACTTCCATGAAGCTTCTGCATATCATACTGAGTCATCACGGGGAGAAGATTAACGGCTCACCCATGGAACCAATGTTTCCCGAAGCTGCGGCAGTATATCTTGCCGATGTGTATGATTCGATGATTACCCAGTTTATCAGAGAGAAAAAGGATATTGACACAGACGATTTCAAGATTTATTCTAATATTCTGGCCAGAAGAATATTTGTAAAATAGCAAATGAAAACATGGGCTCTCAGTTATAAAAAGCCAGCACCAGATATACCGAAAATAAGAATTATAATGAGTAGAAAACCAGAAAAAAGATTTGTAATCTGACTTATCTCATTTGAGTGTGATGATATGTGGAGCATGGTTAAAAAAACAGAAGGAAGTTGAGCGTGATAGCCAAACTATGTTTGAGGAAGGTCATGCATGGAGATAGAGGTATTCACAGCTCGAAATGACGATTATACTCATGTCCTACCAGATTACTATGTAGACACCTGCATCAATTATGGATAGCTCATAAAAATCAAAGAAAAAGGTTGAATTATAGACAAAAAGAAAAGAAAGGTCTACAGCTACCCAAAACCGGAGGACATAGAGACCACCAACATCGAGAACTTTAATGGAATATTACGGGAGAGGATTGATAGATTAGTGTGGAAGACAAAGTGTTTCTCAAAATATAAACTGAGACTGGAGTGCGCAATTGAACAGTTTCAACTCTACTGGAACTTCATCAACGAACTAAAAAGAAACATTTCACCGGCGATGCTAGAAAACTGGATATATCATAGGTGGAGCTGGCATGGATTTTTTTATTCCCAATTAACTATTCTAAATTAAGACACTAGGCAAATCTTGATTAATTAAATTAATTATGTCCAACACTATAACTTACGGAAATTACTTTACGAAGTAATATGTGTCTCGCGAAGAATTAGCTCTGTGTTGACTTCTTGAAAATTCCCTTCTTAATTTCTTCAGATAGGCATTAAGGTTCCAGATATTTCGCATCCATCCGTTGATAATATCTTTCGAAGGCATGTCAAATAGAACACCGTCAATATTCACATAAGAACCATTTACGAGGAAGGTATTCCCCTTCTTATAGACTGCACCGCATTGTATGAGGTTTTGTAAAAGGGAGTCTACTACGAATTTAACATTCTTTTTAGTTGCATTCGCTTTATCTCTCGCTATTGAAACAGCAGCCTCCTTATTTTTGAGGATTCTATCGTACTTACTATAATCACTGCCTGAGAAGTTACCCCTATCAAATCCCCTTTTATTGCCATCAAGTTCCTTTTTTTCCTTATAATATCCCCCGAAATCCTTAAAATACCTGCAAGAGAGAAGACGATAAAGGTACTCTCCTGGACCATCTTTGGAATTGCCAGTCGGCAGACCCATGGCATTCATAAGATAAATGCCCTGAAAAATGACCATATCATTCTTTGTACCATCTTTTAGGCATTCTATATTACCACCATGATTTGAAATTGAAAAGTTGACTGTATTATCTGGAATCTCAAAATTTCTTTTGCCACGCCTTGTCAATGTTCTTTTGACTCTCAGCATATTCCTGCAGAGGGTGTTCCATACAATGTTTTTCATAGCTTCCTCAGGAGTCATGATATTATGGCTTCCAGTAAAATAGGGGCGTTCAAAAACGACATCATAGGTTAAGTCTATCATGTCACTTAAACTCCCTAAAATATGTTCCAATATACCCTCTAAAGGATTTAAATAACTATCATACTTCTCTCGAATCCTGGCAATAGCACGATTATCTGTTGGGATGACATGTTTGTCTGGCTGCACGCTGCCTATCATGTCTCCGCCCGCTCTTTTTAAGTATGGACTATATAACAAGATTTCTTTATCCCCAATAAGCTCTGGACCGTAGAGATGGATAGTAGGAAGGATAGGAGATGTACTTGGAGTTTCTATATTAAATGTCTTTGATGCTATGATAACGGACTTTGCCATTATAGTGTTTGGTATATCAAAATTTCTAAAGGAGCTTTGCAGGCACGACCAGATAAGAGCATAAAGCTCATCAAGGTCTGAGACTTGGAATCTCCTACCTTTATATCTCTTCTCATAATCTTTGATTTTAACATATCTTTTACTTAGTTCCTTCATGCAGTACTCTCCATGATATACTCTCTAAAACGAGGGTCTTTTATCCACCAGAATTTTCTCTTTTTATCCAGCCTTACTGAAATAATCGGAACCTCATGTTCTCCCAAAATGTCTCTGAGATAGCCGAGATACTGGGAAACAGTGGACCTTGAAAGTCCTGTCTTTGTTTCGATATCTCCTGATATAACCTCCCTTTCACCACACAGTTCTCTTAGAACCCTGATGGATGCTTCCCTTTCTTTTGATATTTTCTTCAAAACTGTTTTAAGGTTTTCAAATAACTCCGAATTTTTTTCTTTGATAAGTACTTTTTTAGGATGGTAAATACCGGAATTGCCAAAATATTTAACACATTTATCAAAAATAGATTTTCTTGTGTTATAATCTTCTTTTGGAGTAGCGATAAGGAATCTCCAGAGGTTGTCATATTTTTCCTTTAATAGACTGATTTCGCTGTAGAACTCTGATTTTATAGGTCTTGGGTTATCCTCATCCACCAATATATTGCCAAATTCTTTCCACGGGTCCTTTCTGGGAAATATTATCGAAATATCCTCATCAACGTAGTTCTCAAATTCTCCCTTTTCTACAGGATTATCACGTATATCCTTGGCCTTTTGCTTTGCTCGTAAAGGAGAGGAATGATCCAACATATATGTTCTCTTGTATAGCCTCCTGGAAAACAAGCGGTTGACGCAATCTCTGGAAACTTCATTATCTCCTTTCAGCATCGAAAGAAGTTCCTCATCGCCAACCAGGAATAGAATATCGCCATTTTCTTCGTTGAGCCATTGTTTAATTGCTTTAGAGAGCATAACATCGGCAATCATGATGGTATGATGAAGATAGGCAACTCTATAAAGATACCACCTAGCATTTAATATAATTCCAATAGACTCTAATATTGTCCTTTCATTTGCAAAAACAGTTCGCATTCTACCAGTTTGGTCCATCCCTAACCTAAAAGCAGAGTATATTCTATCATCATAGTCCACTGCATTAAGACCGAGATGAAATCCATCTCTCAAGATATAATCCAAATTGTCAGCATCGATGTTGTTATCCAAGATATCCTTAAGTTCCTGGTATGTGCCATCATAGACATTACGTATTTCTTCAATAGTCTCACGGTTTAACACATCACTAATGAACTTTGTATTTTCTATTTCAGAGGACCTTAGTATCTTGTGGTCAACGAGCTTTTCCTTAATGTTTCCTGTAAGTATAACATCCCTAATCTTATCATGGGGAGGTATCACACGAATACTCTCTTCAACCCTATGAGAAAAGCAGGAGTGCGATACGTCATGAAGAAGAGATGCTAGATATAAAATCCTTCTTTTGTCTGGCGATATGGGAAGTTTTGATTTAACGATGATATTCTCGACAAGCCAACGTACTCCTATGCTATGCTCAAAACGGGTGTGAGTTGCCCCAGGGTAAACCAGGTAAGAGAGCCCCAACTGCTTGACTCTTGAAAGCCTTTGCATTTCATACGTATTGATGAGTCTATATTCTTCCTGCGTTAAGGATACATCGCCATGGAGAGGGTCTCGAACTCGATACATGTAAAATATATTAGAACTAAAGGTTTATATACTTTGTGTTTAAAAAGATGATTATTTCCAACAATTATTGGACAATTATCGTTAAATTGAAGTATAGTTTATATGTGATTTCGAATAATTTGATTTATATGTTGAAAAGTTGAGAGGTGTTCAACACGATTTTAAATATTTTCAAAGCCCCACCAAAAAAGTTAAATAACAGGCGGGACAGACTGAAAAGATAGGTGCACCATAGGTAACTACTACGTTGAAACTTTTAAAATGTTGGACGAAACGTTGAAGTGTGAGAAAATGTTCCCCCATTAAAAAGCAACAGGAGATGGTCTGATGACTTCTGGAAAAGACTATGTTAAGAAGGGATTTGAAGACATGGAAAAGTGGGGGTATTCAAGAAATCCCTATTTACATCACCCCCTGGAAAAGAAGAAGGAATTTGATTCGCTTTTTGTCGGTAGGGAAAAGGAGATAAGGAATTTTTTCAAGAAATTCGTATCTGGCACCCATGCTTTTTGTATTGAGGGAAGTTTCGGTGTAGGTAAATCAACCTTTAAAAATCGATGTTTTAGCGAGATAAAAGTAGAAGAAAACAGAGATGTTTTCAACTTCATCATAACAGACACCATCTCGGTAGTAGAAACAGAAAGTCCAAGGGAGTTCCTGATTGATATTCTCAGAGTGACATTGGACAGCATTAAGCCTTACCGTGAATACTTAAAAGAAAAGAACAAAAAAACTCTTTTTGAAATAGAAAACATCGTCACGAAAGGTGACGCTAAAGGTAACTCTTATGGTTCAAATATACCCATTATTCATGGACAACGAGAGTCTACATCCAGCACGTCCGTCCAGCCTATGAACCTCCTGACACAAGATTTCATAATTAACAGACTGATAAAAATCGGCAACATCGTAAGAGAGGACCTAAAGGCGAGAATATTGATTACCTTAAACAACCTTGAAAAAGAAAAAGTCAATGACCAGGGAAAAATTACCACACTCATAGAAATGCTGAGAGGCCTTATCTTTTCGGAGTTTATTCTCATCTTTATTGGCGACCTTCAACTGAAAAGCCGTCTTACAAGTAGCGGTAGGTTGCGTTCAGTTTTTGGAGAAAGCATAGAACTATCTCCTCTGTCTCTTGATGAATTTCAATTTGCTGTCGACCGCCGCCTGAAATACTCGGCGATTAAAGAGAATTATGCCCCTCCTTTGGGAGACGACGTTTTAGAGTATATGTTCTCGAAATGCGGTGGGGACATCAGGTGGGCATTTAACTTTCTTAATAATGTATTTGAAGAGATATTTCTTGAAGATTATCCAATTAGAACATACTCTCTTTCTGATATCGAACCCATCTGTATTAAAATTTCCAGAAATACATTCAATGGATTAGATACCTCCGAACAGAAAGTCATTAGAGCTTTTTCGACTATCAAATCAGCTTCTCCCAGTGATAAAAAGTTACAAAGGGCTTGTGGCGTAACCAGGTCCACCTTACAGAAAATATTATCAGATTTATCCAAACGACCAGAATTAATTGTTCGTGGTAAGAGGGATAGAAAGCAGGTCTATTCCTTGGGATATGAAATGGGAATTCTTAGCGATTCTGAAAACTTATGAGATAGACTAATGTAGATTATATCGAGGTAGTGAAACTTGTGGCAATGGCTCCCTTGTACCTGCGGCAATACTTCTTGCACAGCAGAAAGGAAGCCCTCATCAATAAGGTTGCAATCTATGCCTATTATTCCCTCGTTATTGGCATGTTTTTAAGTCCGGCTGACTATCTGAGGGAGAGAAAAGAATTTGTGAGGTTTCTAGTAAAATACTGGGAGATGTAAGAAAACAGGATAGATAATTCAAAAATATAATGGTTTCTAATATATATCCAGAGACCCTAAAAGTTTCGAAAGTAAAAATTGACTTCCCATCATATTCCAATTTTGCCCAGGACCCTGCTAAAAAGAGAGAGTGAATAATTCCTTTTTAATCTTTTTAGGTCTACATTTGTCTCTATTTTACTCAGGTCCACCCCGAACACCTCTGCCGCAAGCCTTATGTGTTCTATTTTTTCAGGCATAAAGCCCATGAGCTCTGCTGCAACTGCATCGGCAGCAACTACATTATTGCTGGCAACCATTACACCATGGGGTATAGGTTTTGTCCTGGACTCCGAAAGGTCACCGCCCACCACGCCGTCTATTATGACAAGAGAAGGATTGAATACCCCGAGTAAATCCACAAGCTTTTGATGGATATTAAGATGCATATAAACTGCCGGTTTCTTTAAAAATCCCATATTGTTTTTTATCCCAAGTGTCACCCCGGTAAGATGATGGACCTTGAACTTTGGCAGACTGACAAAAGGTTTATTCAAGGCTTTCAAAGCTGATTTTGCCACCTTGACTTCTTTTAAAGCCTTTCCCCCCACATCAATTTTTACAAACTCCTCCCTGTTGAGATTTACAGAATCAACTCCATCTCCCAGATTAAAGGATGAAAAACATTTATCTGCCGAATCCTTTCCAAAACCTCCTTCCGCAATTAAAGGTTTAAGACCAGAATCCCGGGCAGCCTCCACTGCTGAACTCACCACTGAAGGATGGGTTATGCACCCCATCAACGGGTCATTATATTTTAAGAAATTGGGCTTAATTATTACCTCATCTTCTTCCTCAAATCCAAAGGTTTCAAAAGCCTCCCTGACAAACTTTCCAGCCTGAGTGTAATCCTCAACTTTCTTCACCAGCACCTTCTCAGTCATAACCTTCTCCCTCCTCTAGTTTCTGTAAAATCATATAGGATATCAAGATAACTTCACTTCACCCTGAAAGCTTCAAGATTCATAGCAGCCCTTGTCTCTGACCTGCTAATCTTATGTAAAGCAGAAGCAAGCTCTATGCATTTACTCTCCTCACCGTGACATGTAACTATCCTTTCAGGCTTTGGATTCAGCCTTTTGATATAATTGAGAAGCTGATTTCTATCACTGTGCCCTGAAAAGCCCTCGACAGTGTGCACCTGCATATTCACCTTCACAACCCTTGTCTTGCCGTTTTCTTTCATAGGCACTTCCTTCCAGCCCTTCTGAATCCTCCTGCCAAGGCTGCCTTCAGCCTGATATCCCACAAAGATTATTGAGTTTTTACTGTCGTCACCCAGCTTCCTGAGGTACTCAACACTAGGCCCACCTGCCAGCATGCCTGAAGTTGCGAGAATAATACTCGGGTCACCTTCAATAATCTCCTTACGATTTGCAGTACCGGTAACTCTATTAAAGATTTCACTTATGAAGGGATTATGCCCTTTATGAAATATCTCATTCCTCAGCCCGATATTCAGATATTCGGGATATGTGGTATGAATACTTGTTGCTTCCCATATCATCCCGTCAAGGTAAACAGGAATATCCTCAAGAATTCCCTCGTTGGCATAATCCTCAAGAACAAGCATCAGTTCCTGCGCTCTGCCCACACTGAAAACAGGTATGAGAGCCTTGCCGCCCCTCTGTATGGTCTCCTTTATAACCTTTACCATAAATTCTTCTGCTTTCTTTCTTGAAGGTTGAACATCTCTTCTTCCTCCATAGGTACTCTCCATAATTAGAGTTTCAAGCCTTGGAAATCTAACATTTGCAGGCTGAAGAAGCCTTGAACGCTCAAATTTTATATCTCCTGTATACGCGAGGTTGTAAAGTCCCTCACCTATATGGAAGTGAGCAATAGAAGAACCTAGAATATGCCCTGCGTTGTGCAACGTAAGCCTTATGTCAGGGGCTATATCTGTAACCTCACCATATTCAACAGGAATGGCATATTTGAGAATTTCCTTTACATATTTCCTCGGATAAGGCAGCTCTCTACCCTCCCTCTCAACAACATCAAGAAAATCCCAGTGCAGAAGAAACATAAGGTCTCTCGTTGGAGGTGTACAGTAAATCGGTCCTTCATAGCCCATATAGTAGAGATAAGGCACAAAACCGCAGTGATCCAGGTGAGCATGAGTTATTACAACAGCATCAAGCTGCTCTATATTGAATTCAGGTATATTAAGATAAGGATAAGCATTCTCGCTGTCCCCTGCAGCAACATTAACACCGCAGTCAACAAGCACTCTGCTCTCAGGAGTTTGAATTAACATACTTGTCCTTCCCACCTCTCTGAATCCCCCCATAGCTGATACTCTTATCCAGCTTGTCTCTCTGTCCCTTGTACTTCTGTGAAGCTTCCTGCCTATTTTTACTAGGATTTCCTTTCTCTTTTCACTGCTTGCAAGAAGCTGCTGTCTAACACTTTTTATTATCTTTGAGGGTATAGGTGGAGCTCTTATTACCTTTGGTACCCAGCCAATAGCTGCTCTTATCTGATTCAGAGTCGAGCCAGACTTACCTATTACAAGACCTGGCTTCTCTGCTTCAATAATAACCTCGCCAAAAACAATGTCAAATTTAATATCAACTATTCCTGCATCTGACGGAACTATTTCAAGGATTCTTTTTTTTGCATCCTCTCCCTGAAGTAGAGCACTCGGGTCAGGTCTGACAATAACACGTTTTCTTATTACCCTCGCCAGCTCCTTTACTGCATCGCTATTTACTGTAAGGGCGCTGGGATTTTTCGAATACAGCACAACCTCACTGCCCTCAAAGTCAACCCGGGTGACAAGTGCAGCTTCGGGTATGTGCTCACGAACTGCATGCCTTATTTCCTCTAGAATATCTCTCATGACCATTAATGTTACCCCATAATAGGTTAAAAGTATAAAAGAAAAGTTAAAGAGAATCTATAATTTTGTCAGTTTCCTCTTTGGAAAGTTTAACAGCCCCTTCCTTGGTTATTCTAATTACATCAATCCCATTACCTGTCATAGCATCTCTCTGAAGGGCTGCCTTCATTGCTCTTACCCCTATTCTAACTGTCTCCTCTACATCCATATCCTCTCTGTAGGCATCCTCAAGGACACCATAGGCATAAGGCGAGCCTGAACCTGTTGAAACAACTTTATCTTCAATACTGCTACCCAGAGGGTCAAGAGAAAATACCTTTGAACCTGTCTTATCAACGCCGCCAATAACCAGCTGGACAATATACGGATAATAACGCTGGGAGAAAAGTACATTTCCCATAAGATTTGAGAGAGCTCCAATACTGATTTCTTCACCCTTCCGCATTCTATACAGCCTTGCTTCTGAGC
Organism: archaeon BMS3Bbin15; assembly: GCA_002897955.1. Classification (NCBI taxonomy): domain Archaea; species archaeon BMS3Bbin15. Next base: position 35,523 of record BDTY01000064.1, on the reverse strand, counting down.
GCATCCATCTTATCAAAGCCTGGGCGTCTCCAACACTCCCGGCTACAGTAGCAGCAACATGTTTATCTATTATAAAACTTTTGTTTACAACTTTATGAGCAATTAACGTACCCATGGTTGCTCTCTTATCACTAACGAGGACCACACCTTCACTGGCAGCCAGGCCTATAGTTGTGGTTCCTTTCAGATATTCTTTAACTTTTTCAACAGCTTCCATTAAACAACCTCCAAAAAAGTAGTAAAATTAGTTACCTCTCTCTATCAGATTTATCATATATAAAGATTACGGCAATCAGAATATTATGGGCTATCCTGAAATCTGAAACACTTCTCGATTTGGTTATAATCACAGGCAAATGTCTGAAATATTTTTAATTGTTGTAATTTTTATATAAGCTATGCAGAATCCAGAACTCAGAAAGGAAATAATTAAGACAGCCAGAAAACTTTCAGTTCTGGGTTTGACTACTTCTACCTGGGGAAATGTCAGTGGAAGAATTGATGAAGATAAGTTTTTTATAACTCCCAGCGGGATTGACTATGATACCCTTCAGCCTGAGGATATAGTTGAAGTAAATTCAGACCTCAGCTTTGAAGGCAGAAGAAAGCCATCCACCGAGCTAAAACTTCACGCTGAAATCTACAGAAATAAAAAAGAGGTCAAAGCTGTAGTGCATACTCATTCAACCTTTGCCTGTGCCTTTGCCATAGCCGGTAAATCTTTACCTCCTGTCCTTGAAGAGCTCGCACAGGTGGTGGGCGGAAGTGTTGACTGCACAGCCTATACAAAGGCCGGTACATGGGAACTTGCAGAAAAAGCTGTCAAAACTCTTGGAAATAAAAAAGCTGTTTTCCTTGCCAATCATGGTACTGTATGTGTAGGCAGAAGTCTGAAAGAAGCCTTCAAAGTGTGTGTTGTGGTTGAAAGAGCAGCCGAAGCAACTATTTTTGGCAGTATTCTCGGGAAAATCAATGTTATTAGCGAAGATGATGTGGCAGAACTGAGAAAATTCTATACTGAAGAATACGAAGGGGGAAAACCATGAGAAAGATTCCGGCAGCTATGGCTACCCAGCACCCTGACTCAGCGGTTAAATATGTGCCTGTTCAGGAAGAGCCAGAAGAAGCTCGTGAATGCTTCACAGATTATGGGTTTGATGAATATATGGTGGACTATGAAGGTAAGCTCACACCCTATCACCAGACTGCCCAGGTAGTGGGCGAAGTTATAGATGCCGGTCTTGAGCCTGGCAAAGATGTTTTTATCACTCCAAGGATGCCCTCTGCTTCAATGGAGAATGTTTTCAGACAGCTTATGGCTCTTATGAGTATTATGGAAGCCCAGTATAAGGGTAGTGAAAGCTATGACCACCTGAGTGTGGTTGAAGTTATACATCCCATGTCTTCTGAGGCTGATGAGCTTGTCGGAGCAAGAAAGAGAATGCTTGACGTGGCAGGTCTGGCTGAAAGAGAACTTGGCATTGAAATACCCCCTGAAGAGTTCGAACTTATTCCCCTCATAGAAGAAATTCCGGAGCTATTAACAGTTGGAAATTTGCTGAAAGATTATTCCGAAAAGGTTAAGGAGATAGTGCCACTACCCGAGGTATTCAGACTTTTAATAGGAAGAAGTGACCCTGCTCTCTCCTATGGGCATATTGCAGCTTCTCTTGCATGTAAAGTTGCCATATCTGAGGCATATAGAGCTGGAGAAGATATAGGCTTTGAAATAAGTCCGATACTGGGTGCCGGCACATTACCCTTCAGAGGGCATGCCTCTCCAGAAAATCTTGATAACCTGATAAAAGAGTACTCAGGAATAAGAACACTGACAGTACAGTCAGCCCTACGCTACGACCATGGCATAGAAGCAACAAAAGGTGTTGTAAAGAAACTTAAAACTTCCCTTCCAAAAGCAAAACCTCTGAGATATTCAGAGGGAGATAGAAAAGAAATTACCACTATTATAGCTACTTTTGTAAAAGAATATCTTCTCAGCTTCTACTATATTGACTATTCAGGACTGCTAAGAGTTTCCGACCTAATGCCAGACAGGAGAGACAGACTTGCCAGAAAGGGGGCACTCGGCTATGCCAGAGAAGTTCCAATGCCATCAAAAATTGCCTCTCTTATTGAAGACAGAGAGCTTGCCCTCGAACTTCAGAGGCTTCAGATTGATAAGCTTCCAGAACTTCCGAGAGCAATCAAATTCACAGGTGCTCTATATACAATCGGGCTTCCTCCAGAGTTTATAGGCACAGGAAGAGGTTTGAAAGCCCTTGACAGGAAAGGAAAACTTGATATTTTCTTTGATTTTTATCCAAGCATAAAAGAGGACATGGAATTTGCAGCAGGTTTTCTCAACCTCGGGGTGATAGAAAGTTTTCTGCCAGAATATGCCATGAAGCTTGTGCGCAGGGATGTCGAGTATATTTATGAGTATCTTGATATAGAACCACGGCAGAAAGATAAAGAGGCTCTGGAAATGATGGTAAGACTCAAGCCCTACCTGAAATATATGCTCCTCGATACTGAAAAACTTCTTGATGTTGAGAAAGAGCTTGCCCATGAAATGATTATGAGGATAGCAAAGGCGAGAAAAGCTCTTGGTTAGGAGGGATAGTTGTGAAGTATGATTTTAATGACGAAAGAAAGTTTGAAGAACATCCAAAATTCAAAGGAGTTAGAATTGCTAAATTTCTTACTGGTGCTGAATCCGAAAATTCAATAAGCGTGTCCATTCTTAAAATAGCTCCAGGGAATGAAGCACCCCTCCATGTGCACAATAAGGAAGGAGATTCCATATATATACTCTCCGGAAATGGTACCGGTAGCTTTGCAGGTGAGGAGAAGGAGGTCAGAGCAGGAGATTATATATTTGTTCCTCATGGCATAGAGCATGAAATTAAAAATACTTCAAAAGAGCCTTTAGTCCTCATTGCCACTCATTCCCCACCCCTGTTTTGAAAAAAGTCACCTATCTCCAATGGCAAGCTCTTCAATTCTATCCCTGCCCTTTACTTCCCCTATAACCTTCACAACCGCTTCGGGCACAAGCTCTTCCCATGACTCTCCCGATAGAATCCTTCTTCTGATTTCAGTCCCCGAAAACTCCTTTCTGTTAAAGAGAGGAGGTGTTGCTACTTCCTTGCCAGCTTCCTTGAAAAGCCTCTTAACAAGAGGGTTGCCTGAGTAAACTTTACTGAAGGGTGGTGTCAGGCTTCTTACATGACTTACCCAGAGGCTGTTATTATTCACATCATTTATTGGTATTATGTAGTAGTTCTTACTGAAATTCACTCCAATAAGGCTTTTTTTTATCATCATCAGCCTTTCCCCTGCAGTGAAAGGGTTATCAGGGCAGTGGCTCTTCTGAGCACTCCCTATTCCTATTATAATTTCGTCCACTTCCTCTGCTATCTTCCCAATCACATAGAGATGCCCCTTGTGAAATGGCTGGAATCTTCCTATAAGCAAACCTCTCATTATTGTGCCTCTATTTCGAGAATATCACCCGGTGAAATATTTAAAACTTCTGAAGCTCTGCCTAGATTCTCGGAAAGCTCAATAAGACCAGAACTTCCCACAAGCAAAATAAGCTCACCCTTTTCAGCATAACCGTAAGCAGAAAGAAATTTCACCTCAAAGCTCTTATTCAGTGTTTTTATCCTGAGCCTATCACCAGTCTTTATTCCTAACCTGCTGAAAATCTCTTTCTTTATATTTGTTATTATATTCCCAAACACATCTATGTGGAGCACCTCACCTTTTATCTTTCTTGCCTCAGTTTCTATTCTAAAGATATCAATTTTCTCAATATTTTTCACCTCTCTACCCAGTTCCTCAGGGTTCATATCAAGAGATAGCCTTGCAGCAGCAGGAGCAAAAACATCCCTGCCGTGAAAGGTTGGCGAGGCTTCTTTAAATTCAATCTCCCAGGCATGATTATATTCAAATAAAGAAAAAATCCCATTATCAGGACCGACAAGGTAGTAATCTTCAGTCTCCAGTATAAGGGCTTTCCTCTCTGTGCCCACCCCCGGGTCAACTACCGCCACATGAATACTACCTTTTGGAAAATACTTCAGTGTTGAGTAAAGCACATAGGCAGCCTGCATTATATTGTATGGCTGAATATTGTGGGTGATATCAACTATTCTTGCTTCCGGGTTTATAGACTGAATCACACCCTTAACTGCTCCAGTATACTCTGATGTTCCAAAGTCTGTTGTGAGTGTTATAATTTTCATAACTTTTGGGCAATGAAACCTTCTCTCTTCAGAGAAGGGAGGAATTGCCCTGTTTCACCTCCAAAAACGATATATGCTTTAACAACAATTTAAAGATTGTGAATAGTGATAGGAAAGCCTCGCTGGCTATTGCTGTCAAATCGGCTCTGGTGCGGAAATTCTTTCAGGGTTTCATCAACCCCAAATTTTTTTCCCAGTTTACCAGAGCAGGAGTTGCTGTAAACCAGCTCTTTCGTCCAGATGATGGGGTTCTCAGTGGTGCTGTGCACTTATCTCAACCTCCGATGGAAAGCTCCCTGCTTTAGCGGGAGTAGTTTACATAGGCCACCTATATTGTTTTTAAATTACACTGAACAGCTAGATTGGTTTTTCCACTGTCTGATAATGCTTGGTCAAGACAAATTAGCACATCGCTCTTTTTTAGATATAATTTGTTTAGACTTTCCATTTTTAAGTCTCTATCTAATGTTATATAGAAACTAAAATCCTGATCGCTTACTTTATAGATTGAGTTGTTCTTTATTGCCAATTTGTCTATTTTAGCATTTAGACTCAATCCTTCTTTTATAATACACTCATAAATTACATCAATTTCTTTGTAACTTTTAATTAATGGGTCTGTAAATAACTTCATTTGTTTAGATAGTTCTGTTATGTCTTTTCCGTCATAATTTTCCCACTGTCTATAATTAGATGATTTCAATTCAAATACTTTAAAACCAAATTTTTGATTTTTTTCTTTATTTATACGAGATATCACTTTACGAATCCTTTTTTTTGCTATATCCGATATTTTCTCAAAGCCTTCCTTTCTGGCCTCGGATTCTTTATTTGTTGGTTCAGGTAATTGAACACAAATAAATGTTCTTGTACCTCCATCTTCAATATTTTGCTGTAATACAGCTTCAGCTGTTGTGCCTGACCCTGAAAAGAAGTCCATAATAACCCCCTCATCAACAGTACCTAATTGAATAAATCTTTGAATTAGATTAACAGGTTTTGGGTTATCAAAAGCGCTAAATCCAAACATTTTTTTTAGATATTGGGTGGCATTAGTAGTTGTATCAACATCATTCCAGATGGTAGTCACTACCCTGCCCCTTTCAGTAGCTTCAGAAAGAAATCTCTTTCTCTGTGGGCCTGCCTCTCCAGTAGCGCCAAACACTATCCTATTGTCTTTTAATAATTCTTGGAATTTTTTGTAGTCATTTTTCCAACTACATCCAGGATTTGGTTTGTATATTTTTCCTGTTTTTGGATTTTTGACCTCATATTGTTGATTAGGTCTCCACCCCCCTACCTGAAATGGATCAGCTTTCCAAGGACCTCTAGGGTCATGATCTGGATTGGAGAATCCTTCTCCTGATTCAGGTAGTCTGAATTCAGTTCTATGCACAACAAAATAGTCTTTATTTTTTAAATATACTAAATTATGTGTGTGGGCAACAGACACTATGGCTGTGTTAGTTACAGATTTTGTAGAATTCCAAATAACATCTGCAATAAAATTTTCTTCTCCAAATATTTCATTTAATATTAATCTCAAATTATGAACTTCATTGTCATCGATTGATACAATAATTACCCCATCGTTTCTCAATAAATTTCTAGCAATAAATAATCTAGGGTACATCATAGATATCCAGTCAGAATGATATCTGCCACTAGTTTCGGGGTTTGTAGTTAATTTAATGCCATTTTCTGATTGTCTAGTTTGTTCAAAATATGATTTAATACTTTGTTTGAAATTATCTTTGTAAATGAAATCTTTTCCTGTATTATATGGTGGATCAATATAGATTAATTTAATCTTTTCAAAATATGCTTTTTGCAATAATTTTAATACTTCTAAATTATCTCCTTCAATAAATAGGTTTTCAGTTTTATCCCAATTAACAGAGTCTTTTTCTGCAGGAACTAATGTCCCTTTAGCTGTTGTTTGAATACTTTTGAATGTGTCTTTTCTTCCTGCCCAATTGAAGCTATACTTCTCATCTTTTCCATCAACGTCATCTGCTAGTGTCCTTTGTAGTTTCTCAACGTCTATTTTTCCTTCACTGATTACTTCAGGAAATAATTTTTTTAATTGTGCTATCTTCTCTTTTGTAATATCTAATGATTCTTTTGATACTTGTTTTACCATTATGGTCCATCCCCCTTCAATTGTTCTTCCATCATGAGTTCAAACTGTCTGGAAATGAGCCTGTCTTTCTTTTTGCAGAACTCTCCTGCTTATTTCTTATGCTTCATAAATCTGTCATAAACACAAAATTTCTTAACTTCCTTTTTTTCCTCTCCACACTTATAACGGGTCATACCGTCGCAGTGGCTTACCGGAACATTGCAGTTTTCGCATTTAGTGTAGTCCATGATTCATTATTATTTAATAACAAAAAAAAACGTTTTCAATTTTTCAACTTTTGTTAATAATATTATTAGAGTTAATAATATATAATCTTAAAGTGGTAATTAATATATAACTTTAAGGTGGAAATATGGACCAGATTTACTCTATAATTGGGAAAATCACAATTACTGTTCTGGTACTTCTGGCGTTATTTTTAATTATATCTCTAATTCTTGGAGTGATGCTGGTAAAGAAGAACAGACTTCTTTTTCCCAGAATACTTCTCTTTACTGTGGATACATTTTATCTGCAATTCAAAAAAATAGCAAATTTTTTCGGCATAAGTGATAGAATAGTTGACCTCATTGGCATTGAGGTGAGGAATAATCTCAATGAACGTAAATTTGCAAGGATATCTCCAGATGATAGAATTGTTGTTGTGCCTCAGTGTGTAAGGCATTCCAAGTGTCCTGCAAGGCTTGATTCGATAACAGGGATAGACTGCAAGAGCTGCGGTCTCTGTATTGTTAAGGATATTAAAGCAGAGGCTGAAAGGCTGGGCTATAAATTCTATATCGTGCCGGGAGGAAGTTTTGTCAAAAGGATTGTCAAAAAAGTGAGGCCAGGCGCAGCCCTTGGAATAGCCTGCCATCAGGATTTAAATATGAGCATGCATGAAATCTCAAGAGCTGAATGTGCTGTGGTGGGGGTTCCTCTTCTAAAAGATGGATGTGTCAATACAGAGGTAGATGTAAAAGAGGTCTTCAGAAAGCTGAGACTTGGCATTGAAAACATAAAAGATGAAACAAATAAGCTGTCGTGCAGCGGTGATAAATCAGAGGCTTAGGAAGATAATTTATGACTACAGCAACATTTCCTCTGACTGATAATCATATACATATAGATGAATTGAATGGCTATGGTCTTGACGCTGTGAAAAAGTTTAAACGAGCGGGTGGAAATACCATTCTTCTTGTAAATAAACTTACAAAAGATATGGGCTACAGTGGTGTTACCCTTGAGAATTTCCACAGGCTATATGAGAAAACACTGGTTCTTGGAGAGAAGATTGAAGAACTTGGAATCAAGGTTTTTACTGTTCTCGGTGTTCATCCTGCCGAGTTTCATTTCATGATTGAAGAAAGAGGCAGGGTTGAAGCTTTAAAGATTGCAAAAGATGCCGTGGACCTCGCATGTGGATTTATTGAGGAGAATAAAGCAATTGCTCTTGGCGAGCTTGGAAGGCCGCATTATGAAGTAAGCAAAGATATTATCGATGCCTGCCATGAGCTTCTTTTCTATGCTTTTAAAAAGGCTGGAGAGATAGACTGTGCTGTTCAGCTTCATACAGAGAGTATAGGGGAGAGTGGTTTTTATGAGTTTTCCGAACTTGCTGAAAAGGCAGGGCTTGACAGTAATAGAGTGGTTAAGCACTTCTCTCCGCCTTTTATAGAGGTAGCTTCGAAAACAGGTATAATGCCGTCGTTGATATCAAAGCGTGTCAATATTCTTGAAGCCTTGAAAGAGGGGAAGAGATTCCTTATGGAAAGTGACTATATAGATGATAGGCGAAGACCGGGTGCTGTTGTTGGGCCCAAGAGTGTGCCCAGAGTTACTCTCAATCTTCTAAAGGAAGGGTTCATAAGTGAAGAGGATGTTTATATAATTCATAAGGAAAATATTGAGAAAGTTTATGGGATTGGCATTGAATTCTAATTTATACATGTCTGGCTAACTTTCACTTTTGCAGTGCTCTTGGCAAAGACATTTCCATACGAAAGAGAAATGTATATTTAGAAAAATTATTAATCTATGAGAGGGAGTATATTTTATGCTTGCAGAGGAAAGCAGATTAACAGGTAAAGAACTGCAGAAGAAATTTGAGAAGTTCTTCAGGAGTTACTATACCATAGATATTCTTGATATTATCCGTCATTATCCTGCCAAACAAAGCCTTGAAGTTGATATGGAAGTTCTTGAGAAGTATGACTACGTTCTTGCTGAAACTCTTCTATATAACCCAGATGAAGCCCTGAATGCCGCTCACAGGGCTATGGCTGCAATTGACCTTCCTGTAGTTGGAGAGGTGAAGGTCAAGGTAAATGTGCGCTTCATAAACCTGCCAGACACAGCAAATGTATTGATTCGAGAGCTTAGAAGTAGTGATATAGGGAGGTTTATAGGTATTGACGGTATAGTAAGAAAGGCAACAGATGTCAGACCAAAGCTTATAACCGGTGCCTTTGAATGTCAGCAATGCAATCATATCAATTATGTGGAGCAGAAAGATGATGTTCTGAGGGAACCTTACATCTGCGAGAGCTGTGAACGCAAGTCAACCTACAAGCTTATTGTTGAGGATTCTGTCTTCAGGGATTCCCAGAAAATACTCGTACAGGAAAGTCTTGAAGACCTGAGGGGTGGAGAAAGTCCCAAGCAGATACCTATTTACCTGGAGGATGACCTCGCAGGAAAGATAACACCCGGTGAAACTGTTTTTGTGTCTGGAATATTGAGAACTGCCGTAAAGAGAAACAGGACAGTTAAATTGAGGGTTTTCGAAATTTTTCTTGAAGCCAATAATTTCAAACCAATTCAGATTGAATTCGAAGAAATTGAAATAAAAAAGGAAGATGTGGAGAAAATTCTGGAATTTTCAAAAAGCAGTGATGTTTATGAAAAAATAATAGCAAGTATTGCACCACATATCTTTGGTTACAGTAAAATCAAGGAAGCAATAATGTACCAGCTATTTTCTGCACCACAAATTAATCTTCCAGATGGGGGAAAAGTAAGAGGGGATTCTCATATCATTCTTATGGGTGAGCCTGCCACAGGTAAATCCGAGCTTCTTCAGTATGTTGCCAAGGAACTTGCTCCTAGAGGCATATATGCCAGTGGAAGAGGCACGTCTGGCGCTGGTCTTACAGCTGCTGCTGTTAAGGATGAATTCGGTGATGGCGGCTGGAGTCTTGAAGCTGGTGCTCTGGTGCTTGCTGATAAAGGTATAGCGTGTATAGATGAGTTTGATAAAATGGAAACAAATGATAGGTCCGCCATGCATGAGGCTATGGAGCAGCAGAGTGTAAGCATAGCCAAAGCCGGAATCCTTGCAACCTTCAGGTCAAGATGTTCAATTCTTGCAGCAGCCAACCCAAAGTATGGCAGGTTTGATGATTATAAAGCTCTGAGTGAGCAGGTGAATCTTCCCCCTTCAATACTCTCAAGGTTTGACCTCATATTTTTTGTTAGAGATGACCCTTCAACGACAAGAGACGTGGCAAGGCATATTCTTGACACCGCAGTTTCACCTGAAAGCGTAATACCCCCATTGTCACCGGAATTTTTGAGGAAGCATATAGCCTATGCAAAGCAGAATGTTTTCCCTGAGTTGAGTCCAGAGGCAAGAGAGGTAATAGAAAATTTTTATGTTCAGATGCGTGAAAAGGCTCAGCAGGCTGAAGATATGCCAATACCCTTAACTGCCAGACAGCTCTGGGCAATTGTAAGACTTTCCAAAGCCAGAGCAAGAGTCAGGCTAAGTAATATTGTAACTGCAGATGATGCAGAAACAGCTATAGGTCTGGTTAAAGCTTCTCTTGCTCAGGCTGGTATTGATATGGAAACAGGTGAGATTGATATAGATAAGATATATTCGGGAATAACAAAATCTCAGAGAGATAAAATAAATGATATATTAAGTATAATAAGAGAACTTGAGAATGAATATGGAACTGCAAAAAAGAGTGAAATTATTGAGATAGGTGAGCGGAAGGGGATAAGTAAAACAAATACTATGGAAGTTCTTGATAAGTTGAAAGCCAAAGGTGATATATTCGAACCAAAATTTGAAAGGTACAAGGTGACATAAAATGATAGAGAGAAAGACTGCCACAAAGGTGAGGATTAAAGACCTTGTTAAAGGGGAATTTATTAAAACAGAGGATGACATGGAGCCCAACTATGTTGTAACGCCACTGAATGAGATGATATCCAGAACAAGGGTAATGGGTGTTGTTGTTTCGAAATTTACCAGTGAAGATGACAAATATGTTAATGTAACTCTGGATGACAGTTCAGAGATTATTTCAGTTAGAGCTTTCAGAGATACAGATGTACTAAAAGGTATTGAAGTTGGCGAAAATATAGACGTGGTTGGTAAGGTGAAGAAGTATCAGGGAGAAATTTATATATTTCCTGAAGTGGTTCATATAATTGAGGACCTGAACTGGGAACTGGTTAGAAGGCTGGAGCTCGTTATCAAAGATAAAACTCTTGGAAAGAAACCATCCTCCAAAGCTGTGGAAGATAAAGTCGAGTTTGAAGGAGAAGCTCCTCCCAGGGATAGAGTGCTGGAGGTTATTAAAACAGGTGATGAAGGAGAAGGTGTAAAGTATATTACAGTTGTAAAAGAGACAGGTATAAAGGAGGAGGACCTTGATAAGATTATTAATGACCTCCTTGTAGAAGGCGAGATTTATGAGCCGAAAATAGGACGGTTTAAAATAATGAATGATTGAAAATGCCAGAAGTTGTTATTAAAGGGGTCGTGCAGGGTGTAGGCTTCAGACCCTTTGTTTACAGACTTGCTAAGCGCTTTGGCCTCAGGGGTTATATCAGAAACCTCGGAGATAGTGTTGAGATGTATATTCACAGAGAGTCTCCTGAGTTTATAGCTGCCCTGAAGAAAGAAAAGCCACCTCTGGCTGAGATTGAAAGCATTGAGATAATCAGGGGTGAAGAAAAGGAATACAGTGAATTCTCAATTCTTGAAAGCTCTTCCGGTAAAGCCTCCGGTTCCTCACTACCTCCTGACCTTGCTATCTGTGATACCTGTCTTAAAGAGATTTTTGATTTCAGAGATAGAAGATACCTCTATCCTTTTACGGTATGTACTGACTGCGGTCCCAGATTCAGTATAATAGAAGCTCTACCTTATGATAGAGAAAATACATCAATGAAAAGTTTTAAGCTTTGCAGGCACTGTCTGGATGAGTATACTTCGCCGGAGAGCAGGAGATTTAAAGCTGAGCCAACAGCCTGTGGGGAATGCGGTCCATCCTATGAACTATACAGGGGTAGTGAAAAATCAAGTGGAAACCCTATCATAAAGGCTGCTGCGCTCCTGATGGAGGGCAGGATTCTGGCAATTAAAGGTGTGGGTGGTACACATCTGGCATGTCTTGCTACCAGCTCCTGGGCTGTGAAGGAAATGAGACGCAGACTGGGCAGAGAGAAAAAACCCTTTGCAGTTATGGTAAGAGATATAAAGGCTGCAAGAAAACTTGTTTTTATTGGTAAAGAAGAGGAAACTCTTCTTGAAAGCAGAGAAAGGCCGATTTTACTTTTAAAGAAAAGGGTCAGTGAAATTTCAGAATTTGTAGCCCCCCAGCTTCATACACTTGGAGTAATGCTTCCATATGCAGGGGTTCACCATCTTCTCTTTAATTATATGAATTCTCCAGCTCTGGTTATGACCTCCTGCAATGCTCCGGGTGAACCTATGGCATCTGAAAGGAAGGATGTCCTTAAGCTGGGGTTTCATGACTATGCTCTCCTCCATAATCGCAGGATTGTAAATCGGATTGATGATTCTATTCTAAGGGTTGTGGAGGGAAGAAGAGCATTTATAAGGCGTTCAAGAGGTTATGTTCCGGGAGCTGTTTCACTTAAAAGAAGCGGGCCGGATGTTCTTTCTCTGGGTGCGGAGGAGAATGTTACCGCCTGCTTTCTTGTTGGAAAAAAGGCTTATTTGACCCAGTATATTGGAAAGACCACATCACCTTCAACTCTTGAATTTCTTGAGGAAAGTGTAAAAAGGATGAAAGCTTTATCAGGTGCATATGAGATTGAGGCAATTGCCTGCGACCTCCATCCCGGCTTTCAGACAACACAGCTTGCTGAAGCTCTTGCGGAGGAGCAGGGACTTGAACTTTTCAAAATTCAACATCATGAAGCACATATTGCAGGGGTTGCTGCAGAAAAGGGAATTGAAGAAGGAATAGGGATTGCTCTTGACGGTTTTGGATATGGTTACAGTGGTGAGGCATGGGGTGGAGAAATCTTCTTTTTTTCTGGCTCAGATTTTGATAGAGCCGGTTCGATGAAGAGTTTTCCTCTCATAGGAGGGGACAGTGCTGTTAGAAATCCTCTCAGAATAACGGCTGGTCTGCTCCTTGGGGAACTTGAAGAGGAAGAGGTTAATGAAGCTTTAACAGCTCTCGGCATGGAAAGCTTCGAGGTGGAGATTTTGTTAAAGCAGTGGAATAAAAACTTCAATGTATTTCAATGCAGCAGCTTTGCAAGAGTGCTTGATGCAGTTTCTGCTCTCCTCGGTGTGTGCAGAGAAAGAACCTATGAGGGAGAACCTGCTATGAAGCTGGAGAGCTTTGCCCATGGAGTAAGGCCAGAGCTTGACATGCCTGTCAGGTTTGAAAGGGAGGGTAAAATTGAGGTTTTCAATTCAGCAAAGCTTCTGAAGGCATGTCTGGACTATTTAAATTCTGGCGAAAGTCGTGAAAAAATAGCAGCTTCGGCACAGAAGGCTCTTGCAACAGGCATGGCAGAGCTTGCAGCAGTTAAGGCACAGGATTATGGTGTTAAGGACATTGTTCTGTCAGGGGGTGTCGCCTACAATGAGGTGGTTGTGGGTGAAATGGAAAATATATTTAACCAGCAGGGTTTGAGGCTAAGTCTAAATGAAAATGTTGCTCGTGGAGATAATGGTCTGAGTCTGGGCCAGAGCTATCTTGCCAGATTGAGAATATGATTATATTTTTAGTTAATATTTTATAATTATAATGTTTAGGCTAATCCTATGTCTGAGACAGGGAAGCTATAACCTACTTCAACTAAAAATTATTTTGTGATATTTCACATGAAAAACAGTACATAAGCTAGCCCTCCTGTTATTAGTAGATAAATCAATGAGTATTTATGAAACTCAATCCAGATTTTTTTATCTCTGACAAATCTTAAAGCAATTATATTGGCAAGAGAAGCAATCACAGTTCCATTACCTCCAACATTTACTCCATAAGCTATAGAAAACCAGTTATGAGAGAACTTGGACATAAATATACTCGCTGGAACATTGCTTATTATTTGCGAGGATAATAGCGAAAATGTGAATACTGTAGAAGAGCTATTTAAATTGTATGAGTTTACAAAATTTGAAATAATTTGTATCCTGCTAATTAGATGAAAATCAATAAACATGACTATAAAAAGCATGATTAATAACCAATCAGACTTTATCAGGATATTCCTAAAAAAAACCAGATAAATCACGAAAATTGCTGGTAGAGCATAGTATGTCAATCTAGACTCAAGAACCACAATATATCCTACCAGAAGTAAAATTGATAGAAAGAATAATCCTTTATTAAATTCAGTTGCATTTTCCTGCTTTTGAATAGATAATTTTTTTGAAGGAAAAATAACCAGAATAAAAATAATAAGCGAAGCTAAGAGTAAAAGGAAAACTGGAAACATTTTTATTATGAAATCCAGAAATGAAATCTTCCATTGATGCCATAAAAACAGGTTTTGGGGATTACCTATGGGTGTTAATAGAGAACCGGCATTTACGGCTATTGCTTCAAAAATCACTATTTTTTTAATATCATTTTCTATAAATTTTTGAAAATTTAATGTCAAAGGAACAATAATAAACAGTGCAATATCATTTGTTAAAAATGTAGCAAATATACAGGACAATAAAATGAGAAATAATGCTATTTTTCTTTCAGTATTTGCTTTTTTGGAAATTAGCTTTGTGACAATCAAGAAGTATCCACTTTCTTTTATTGCTGTTGTAATGATTAGTAGTCCTGCTAAAGCACCTATGGTTCTCCAATCTACAAAATAATGGTAGTTTTTTATTTCATTAGGGTATAACAGATATAATAAAATTAAAATAAATATAAATGGTAAGAATATTAGATTTTCATTGATAATTCTTAAAATTTCATTTTTCATTTTATACCAGACCATAATGTTCTATCTAATAATCAAATCTTTTCTTTACAATTTATAGCCAAAAGTTTGTGGAGCGCGGAAATTTTTAGGATAGTTCAACATATTCAATAATCGCTCCGTCAGGATGCTTTACCCGCATGTTCACTCCAGTTGGGACTTTCCTGGGCTCTTGCAGGACCACCGCGCCATGCTTTATGAGTTCCTCTTTGAAATCATTGAGCGAATCAACAATAAATGTCGCCTTCGTATTTTTAAATTGCTGAAGAGCCTCTTCCGAACCAGCAATAAGAAGAACAGAACCCACACCTGCAAGTTCCAGTCTGGCATCAGAATACCTGAAACGTAGATTGCACTTTTCGTTGAAGAGATTCTCATAGAAAGCAATAGCTCTATTCAAATTGGCTGGTTCAAGATATATTCTGGTAAGTGTTTTGAGAATATTCATCTAAACGTCCTTTAAAACTTTAACAATTATCTTTCTTCTTCTGGGTCCGTCGAGTTCAACAAAGAATATTCTCTGCCAGGTACCAAGGACTGGCTTGAAGTTAACAACTGGCACCAGCTTCTCATTGCCGAGAATTAAAGCCCTTAGATGCGCATGTGCATTGCTGTCTATTCTGTTATGCATGTAACCTTTTCCACGTGGCACAAGTGTCCTGAGAAGCTCCAGATAATCCTCGAGAAGCCCTGCTTCCTTTTCATTTATTACAACAGCACCTGTGGTATGCTCTGAGTAAATAAGAGCCACACCTTCTTTAATTCCGGAGCTGGCAATCACCTTCTCCACTTCTGGTGTGATATCCACAAAATCTGTCTCTCCGCTGGTTAAAATTGAAATTATCTCCATAGAAAATATTTTATTTACTAAAAGAAAAAACTTCTTATGAGTTATGATTTGGCAGTGGTAGGAGCAGGAGTGGCAGGAAGTGTTGCTGCTTACCATGCAGCAAAGAAGGGTTTGAAGGTAGTTCTTCTTGAGAAAGAAAGGCTACCGAGGCACAAGCTCTGCGGTGGCGCGGTTACCGAGAAAACTGTAAATCTTCTCAAAAGCCTTGGAATAACTCCAGATAAACAATCCCTAGGTCTTGAGATAGGTAATGTGAAGGTGAAGATACCAGGGGCTGAGAAAAGCACTAAAATTAGCAGCGGTAAAATTTACACCACTTATAGAAGCATATTTGACAATTTTCTTGCAATGAAAGCTCAGGAGGCTGGCGCAGAATTATTTCAGGATACCTTTGTAAGAAGTATAGATACAGGAACCTCTCCGGTGCTACACATCAGGGGAGGTGATGAGATAAGAGCAGATTATATAATAGGTGGTGACGGTTTTTACAGCCTTGTTGCAAGAGAAGCAAAGCTGAGAGAGAGCTTTCCGAAAAATCAGCTTGCCATAGCCGCAGAGTATGAAATTAAAGGCAATTTCGATATTGATGCTATGGAGATTCACTTTGGCAGGAGCAGCTTCAGCTACTCATGGATATTTCCAAAAGAAGATGGAGTAACGATTGGTGTCGCTGAGCTTGGAAGCAGGCTTAAAGGCAGTATAAGGGATTATCTTGACAACTTTGTAAAAGCACAGACTTTCCTTGATGGAACAAAATTGCCTGTTTCAGAGAGCTTTGCAATTCCAATGGGGGGAATAAAGCGTGTTGTGGCCAATGACAGGGTTGCTCTGGCAGGAGATGCTGCAGGTTTTGTTGACCCTCTTTCAGGAGAGGGGATATACTATGCCGCCTTATCCGGCTATCTCGCTGCAGAAACTGTTAAATCAGCTCTTCAGGGAGGAAGTCTGAAAGATTACCAGAAAGCAACCGACAGGGAGATTCTTCCGGACCTGAAAGCTCTTCTGCGAATTGCAAAGTTATTTTACCTTAGTCTGGGCTTCTCTTACTATCTTTTTGAGGAAAGTGACATTCTGCAAAACATAGTAACATTACTTGCGGGAGATAGAGTAAGACCGAGAGATTTTTACAGAGATTCTCTTATTTTCAGTGTCAGAAAGTTTCCATCGTATATTCTTAAGAATGTTATTCATCTGTTTCAGTAAGTTTTATGTTAACTGTAAGATTAACTAATGAGAGGTGAAACATTGAAGCTCCTCATTCTGCATACAGATTATCTAGAATTTATAGCAAAACAGAAAACAAAAATAGCCGAAGATGTGCCAGAAGAGAAGAGGCATGGTAGAGCAGAAGAGGCTCTTGCTGTCTTTATTGCTGTTGAAAAAGAGGATGAGAAAGCAAAAGGCAGAATAGCTGAGAAGGCAACCGAAGAAATTTTGGATATTTATTCAAAGGTAAAGGCTCAGAGAATAGTGCTATACCCTTATGCTCATCTCAGTTCTTCCCTATCAAAGCCGGATTTTGCTATAGCTGTTATCAGGCTGATTGAAAAGAAGCTTAAAGAGAGAGATTATGAGGTTATCAGAGCGCCTTTTGGCTGGTATAAGGCATTTGAGTTGAGATGCAAGGGGCATCCAATGAGTGAACTCTCAAGGGAAATAAGGGTTGAGGAGGAAAAGAAGGAGAACCGTGCTCTTAAGGCTGAGCAAGGATTGAAAAAGAGCTGGTATGTTTTAACACCTGAAGGTGACAATATACCAGCGGAGGAATTTGATTTCACAGGATATGAAAGCCTTAAAATTTTCTATGAATATGAAACCTCTGGCACGAGGAGTATGAATAAGGAGCCTCCCCATATAAGGCTGATGAAGGACCTGGAGCTTGTAGACCACGAGCCTGCCAGTGACCAGGGTAATTTAAGATGGTATCCCAAAGGTACCTTTATAAAGAAGCTCCTTGAAGAGCATGTTTCAAATATTGTCAGGGATTATGGTGCTATGGAGGTAGAAACTCCTATAATGTACGATTATGCTCACGAAAAGCTTAGCAGTTATCTTAACAGGTTTCCTGCAAGGCAATATGTTGTCAAGAGTGATGACAGGGAGTATTTTCTGCGTTTTGCAGCCTGTTTCGGGCAATACTTAATGATGCATGACATGACAATAAGCTACAGGCATTTACCTCTCCGCCTCTATGAACTCACTCACTACTCCTTCAGAAGGGAGCAGAGTGGCGAGCTCGCTGGTTTAAAGCGCCTTAGAACCTTTACCATGCCTGATATGCATACTTTATGTAGGGATATGGTTCAGGCCAGATATGAGTTTTTGAGGCAGTACAGGCTGAGTATGAGATGGATGGAGGATATTGGCATTGAATATGATGTGGCTATCCGTTTTGTCAGGGAATTTTATGATGAAAATAGAGATTTTGCAGTTGAAATGGCAAAGCTTGTGGGTAAGCCTATTCTTGTGGAGATATGGGAAGAGCGCTTCTTCTACTTTGTAATGAAATTTGAGTTTTCTATTAATGATGCTCTGAACAAGGCTGCGACACTGAGCACAGTGCAGATAGATGTTGAAAATACAGAGCGTTTTGATATAAATTATGTTGATGAGAAAGGTGAAGGGGAGCATCCTCTTCTGCTGCATGCCAGTATATCTGGCGGCATAGACAGAAATCTCTATGCTATTCTCGAAACGGAATATTTAAAATCGTTGAGGGGCGAGAAACCTTCTTTTCCAGTATGGCTATCTCCAACCCAGCTCAGAATTATACCAGTCAGTGAGAAGAATATGAGTTATGCTGAGGACATCCTTGAGTTTTTCAGGGAAAAGAAGGTAAGAGTTGACATTGATGATGAAGGCGACACACTGGGCAAGAAGATAAGAAAGGGGGAGAAGGAATGGATACCCTATATTGCCGTGGTTGGTGCAAAGGAAGAAGAGAATAAAAATATTACTGTAAGGCTCAGAAAGAGTGGTGAGCAGCTAACTCTGTCAGGAGAGGAGATGGTAGAGTTGATTGAGAGTGAAAATGAGGGCAAGCCCTTTATGAAGATTCCTCTTCCGGAGAGGCTCTCTATGAGACCAAAGTTCAGAGGTTGAGCTGCCTTCTTCAAAATTTCAAGAAAGCACTTAAATCTTTGAAAGTTATATTTGTTTATTACAGGTGAAATAATATAGGTGGAAGTATATGAAGATTGGTTATATTCTCTTCATCCTGGTTGTGCTGGCTGTGTTTGCCGGCTGTATTCATAGTAGTAAAACTCAGGCAAGTGGAGTAGCTGATAGAAATAAGAAGATAATAGAGGCCAAGAGTATACAGAAGAGTTTTGAAGATGCTTATAGCGAACTTAAAGCTGCTATAGATGAAGGCAACCAGAAAGCAGCCCAAAAAAGCTATAAAAGTCTTTTAGAGGCATATAACCTTGCGAAGGAAAAAGCTGGTAAGACACATATGAGGTTTATGGTTAATGAGAATAATCTTAGCCTTCTCAATAATCAGATAAACAGAGGTGACTTTAAGGATGCAAATAAGACAATATCCGGCATAGCGGGAAGCTGTGGTGTGACTGTTTGCCACCAGCGCACAGGAGGCTCCATGGCAAACATGGAATATGAGTATGGAGTTATACAGAAGGCTGTTCAGGCTGGAGACCTTGTAACTGCCAGAAAACACTTTCCTGCATTCAAGAAATATTTCTATGAGAGCAAGAAGCTCACGTCTAAGTTTCTTCCAGAGCTTACTAAAGAGAGAATGAAAGATGAATATGTTGATAATCTGGAGGCTGCTCTTAAAGCAAATAACACCAAGGCGGCACAGAAGGCTGTTAATGTAATTTCTAAGAATACCTGCTCTCTTGCAGGCTGCCATGCAATATTCTTAAGCTGATATGTGTTTTTCAGGCAATAAATAAATCGTTTTTCAAAATTAATGAGGTGTCATAATGACTGAGCTCAGAGAAATTGACCGCAAATGGGCAAAAAAATGGGACAGGACAAAAATCTTTGAAGCCGATATTGAAGATAAAGAGAAAATCTTTGCCACCTTTCCTTTTCCATATATGAATGGCCCTCTTCATCTGGGTCATACTTTCACCTCCACAAGGGTGGATGTGTGGGCAAGATTTAAAAGAATGCAGGGCTACAACACATTGTTTCCCTGGGCATGGCATATCACAGGTGAGCCTATAGCCGGAGCAGCAAAGAGAGTCGCTGAGGGTGATGAGTCTCAGATAAGGATTTTCAGGGATATAGATGAAGTGCCCGAGGAAGAAATAAAAAAGTTTACATCTCCGGAATATATGGCAAGATATTATATAAATGATTCAAAAAAGAGCCTGATTGAGCTTGGACACAGTATAGATTGGCGCAGGGAATTTACCACCACATCATTGAATGAGCAGTTTGACAGATTTATAGAGTGGCAGTATCTTAAACTGAGAGATAAAGGTTATGTCAGAAAGGGAACTCACCCTGTGGTCTGGTGCCCCCATGATGAAAGTCCAACCGGTGACCATGACAGGCTTGAGGGTGAAGGAGCAAGTCCAACCGAGTTTATTATACTGAAGTTTGAGTTTGGTGATGCCTTTCTTCCTGCTGCAACTCTCAGGCCAGAGACTATTTTCGGTGTTACAAATATGTGGATAAACCCTGATATAGAATATGTAAAAATAAATATTGCCGGAGAAAAGTGGATAGTGAGCAGAGAGGCTGTGCCAAAGTTAAAGGAACAGAAGGATGGCGTTGAGATAATTTCCAGCTTTATGGGAAGAGAGCTGATAGGAAAGGTTTGCAGAGAGCCTATTAAAGGCAGGAAAATTATAATTCTTCCCGCAGGTTTTGTCATGCCTGACAATGCCACAGGTGTTGTGATGTCAGTGCCATCTCACGCTCCCTATGATTATATGGCTCTGAAGGACATTCAGGAAAATCCTGATGAGGCTGAAAAGTATGGAATTACTAAAGAATCTCTTATGAAAATAAAGCCCATACCTCTGATAAAAACCTCCAAGCATGGCGAGCATCCTGCCATAGAGTTAGTTGAAGAGATGGGTATTGAAAATCAGGAAGATGCAAAGCTTGAGAAGGCTACTGAGATAATTTATAAACAGGAGTTCTATAAGGGTGTTCTCAGGCATATTACGGGAAAGTACTCCGGACTTAAAGTTAATGAGGCAAAGAAGCAGCTTGTTGAGGATTTTATTGCTTTGCATATTGCAGACAAAATGTATGAGCTTCTTGAAAATGTAAAGTGCAGGTGCGGCACGACATGTGTTGTGAAGATACTTAAAAACCAGTGGTTTCTGAACTACAGCAATGAAGAGTGGAAAGCAAAGGTTAGAGAAGCTCTGCAGGATATTAAAATCTATCCGCCTGAGGCAAGAGCTAATTTTGAGAACACAATAGAGTGGCTTGAAGACAAAGCCTGTGCACGAAAAACAGGTCTGGGTACGCTTCTCCCCTGGGATAAAGAGTGGAAGGTTGAAACACTGAGCGACTCCACAATATATATGGCATTCTATACAATAGCAAAACACCTGAATCTTGAGAAAATTCCTGGTAGTAAGCTGGAAGGGGATGTTTTTGACTATATATTTTATGGAAATGGTATTATTGAGGAACTTTCTTCAAAGTATGATATTAATACAGAGCTTCTTGAAGAAATGCGCAATGAATTTGAGTACTGGATGCCAGTAGATTTAAGATGCTCGGCCAAGGAACTGATACCAAACCATCTAACCTTCTTTATTTTCCATCATGTTGCTCTGTTTGACAGGAGCAAGTGGCCTAGGAAAATTGGTGTGAATGGAATGATGAGTATTGAAGGGGAGAAGATGAGTAAGAGTAAGGGGAATTTTATAACTCTCAAGAAAGCTCTCCGCGAGAATGGAGCCAGTGTGACAAGAGCTTCTCTTCTTTATGCGAGTGAGGGAATGAGGGACCCTGACTGGAGGACCAGGTCTGCAAAGGATATGGAGATACACCTGAGAAATTTGCTTGAAATGATAAAGGATGCCTCAAGCCTTGACTTCAGGAAGGAGAGGAAAAATATTGATTTATGGCTGGAGAGCAGGCTTCAGAGGCATATTAAAAATACCACCGATAATCTTGAGGAGCTAAGAACAAGGAGTGCACTTCAGTCTGGCCTGTTTGATGTGTGGAGAGATATAAAATGGTATATGCGCAGGGATAAGCCGGAGAAGGATATGCTTTTTGAAGCTATTGAAATCTGGGCAAAGCTTTTCTCACCCTATGTACCTGCTCTAAGTGAGGAAATATGGGAAATTCTGGGAAGAAACGGTTTTATTTCTCTGGCTAAGTGGCCTGAGTACAGTGAAAATAAAATTAATATAAAGGCAGAGACTGCTGAGGATATGCTCTCAGAGCTTTTGTCCGATATTGAGAATATTATCAAGGTTGCAGGTATTACCCCGAAGAAAATATTTCTCTATATCTCGCCGGAATGGAAGTGGGAAGTTTTTGAGGCTCTTAGCAGTATGAGTAAGGAGAAACTGAAGAATGCCATGAAGGAACTCATGAAGAGAGAGAATCTCAGAAAGCATGGTAAGGAGGTTAGCGGACTTATAACCTACTACACAAGAAAACCTGAAAGACTAAGGTTTATTGCAAGAATAGATGAGAGAGCTATGCTTAAGGAGGCGAGGGAGTTTATTGAAAGGGAGGCAAGGGCAGAGGTTGAGGTATACCTTAGCGAGGATGAGAATATATATGACCCTGCAGGAAAGAGCAGAAATGCTATGCCCATGAAGCCGGCAATTTATCTGGAGTAGCAGGGGGAGAAGTTTATTCTTTTCTTGATGAATGGGAGTAGCAATTATAAGGGGTTGATTTATTCACCTGTTGCCTTCCTTAATTCAACTGCATTGTTAACATAATGAGGTTATTAGGGACATTTTCTATAAAAACTGTTTATCATTTAAGGAGGTGAACATATGGGAAAGCCTATTAAAGAAGTATTTCTGAATATACTGGAAGACTGGGAGAGCTCTTGGAAAAAGGAAATTCCATTCAGAGATTTTCTAACAGATTATATAGAAATCAATGACGATAAAAAGACCTATATAATAAAGAGAAGAAAGAAAAGCTTCGAAGAGAAGTAAAACCAGCAATCTTCTTAATTAATCACAACTTTTTTTTAGTTAAATACCAATGAAGTTCTAATATGAAGATAATACATAAAGACTTTAAGGAAGGAAAAATCAAGCTGAAAATCGGGACTCTCGATGACCTCTGGTATCTGAAGAGTATTATCGAAAAAGGGGACATTCTTGAGGGGATAAGTTTCAGAAGAGTCAAAGATGAGGAAAAGAAGAGGGCAGACAGGGGTGAGAAAGTCAGAATGCACCTTGGAATAAAGGTAAGTAATGTAGATTTTTCAGGCTATGGCTTTCTCCTGAGAGTTACGGGCACCATTGAATTTGGTCCTGAGGACCTTGTTAGTTTTGGCTCTTACCATACTATAGATGTAAAGGTTGGCAGCATAGTAACTATAAGGAAAGAGGTGTGGAAAAAATGGCACCTTGAAAGACTCGGGGAGGCTGAGAAGGAAGGAGGTGAACCCATTCTTATAATTGCCGCCATTGAAGATGGTGAAGCAGAGCTTGGTATAGTAAGGAGATATGGTGTTGGCTTTGTTGCCAGAGTCTCGGGACCAACCTCCGGCAAGAGATATGCAAAACAGCAGGAATCAATGATAAAGAAATTTTATATAGATGTGGCAGAGAAGATACAGGAACTTGTTCAGAGGGAGAAACCTGAGGCAGTAATAATAGCTGGTCCCGGTTTCTGGAAGGAGAATATTTTAAAGGTGATAAATGAGAAATTTTCTGAAATATCAGATAAGTGTTTTCTTGAGAATACAGGCTCTGGAGGGAAATCAGGAATATATGAAGTATTAAAACGGGGTGTCGCTGAGAGAATAGCAAAAGATTGCAGAATTGCAAGAGAATCTCAGCTTGTTGAAAAACTTCTTGGGGAGATAGGTAAAGATAGAGGAAAGGCTGCCTATGGCTTGAAAGAGGTTGAGAAGGCACTTGAATACGGTGCTGTGGAAATACTCCTGCTAAGTGAAAAATTTGTTAAGGAGTATGAGATGAGTGATAAAATTATTGAGAAGGCAAAGGCGTCAAAAAGTGAAGTTATGATTCTGAGTTCTGAGCATGAAGCTGGAGAGAGGCTGGAAGCCATAGGAAAAATAGCGGCTATATTGAGGTTTCCACTCAGCTTCTGAGCATATTACATCATCCGCTTATACCTGAATCACCTACAAACTGATAAATCACATCACTTATCTTCTGGAAGTTCACAGGCTTTGTAATGTGGTCATCTGCTCCGACTTCAAAGCTTGTTTTAATATGCTCTTCAAGAAAAAGAGCACTGAGCATTACCACCGGTATACTGCTAACCCTGGGGTTACTTTTTATTTTTCTGCAAACTTCCCAGCCATTAATATCAGGCATCATTATGTCCAGAATAACAAGGTCAATTTTTGTTTCTGAGTTGATAACATCAAGGGCTTTATTACCACTA
The DNA here is from genome assembly GCA_002897955.1 of archaeon BMS3Bbin15. Classification (NCBI taxonomy): domain Archaea; species archaeon BMS3Bbin15. The sequence goes on along the minus strand of BDTY01000064.1, from coordinate 11,549 downwards.
TCTGCAGTTATAACTTCATAACCTTTATATTTAAGAATTTTCTCCATAAGAATTAAGACATCTTTTTCGTCATCCACCACCAGTATATTTGCCATAACATTCCCTCACGTTTGTTTTATTGTTCAAGATATATAAAAATATGTATCACCACTTTTAACTCGGGAGCTTTTTAAGATTTTAAGGTGATAGATATGCAGTGGATAAGAGTTCAGAGAGAGGACTTTAATATTAAAAGGGAGATTGAGACGGTAAGGGATTTTTCCTCACGCATTGGTGGCATAGTTAGCTTTCTCGGCACAGTCAGAGATTTCTCCAAAGGAAAGGAGGTTAAAAAACTTGAATTTGAGTATTACGAGGGCATGGCAGAGAAAAAGCTGGAAGAGATACGCAGAGAGGCAATGGAGAAGTTTGATGCTATTCAGATAAGTATAATCCATAGATATGGCGGAGTTGACATAGGTGACAATATAGTTCTTATTGTGGCTGGTGCAGAGCACAGAAAGGATGCCTTTGAAGCCTGCAGATACTGTATAGACGAGCTTAAAAAGCATGTGCCTATATGGAAAAAGGAGTATACAAAGGAAGGTGAAGTCTGGGTTGAGGAACATCCGTGAAATCAGCGTAGAATAAAATTCCATACTTTGTTTTCATATTGCCACAAAAAGAGGATTATATATTGGCCACTTTACTGCCAGAATTGAGGTTTTACCTGAATTTCACCAGTTAAATATTGTCTTCTCACCTTTTATGCCAGAGTCGTTGTCATTGACCAATATACTACTCCATAAAAACAGCGGGTTGAAGAACATTGGGGCATAAGTTATATATCATTCCTGCATCCAATTAAAACCATGTTCACCTTTGAAGAGTTCAAAGCTGCTCTTGGGGCATATGAGAAAGAGACAACTTCAAGCTCAAGTGATGCCTTCACAACTCTCAGGCAAACAAGAAACTTCTTTTCAGATGTAAAAAGCAGGGAAGAGCTGGAGAATCAGATGAGAGAGTTTATATCAATAATGTCCTTAATGGATAGAGATAGCTATGCTTCCCGCTATGTTGTGCAGATTTTTCTATTGGATTTCTGTCGTTATCTTGACAAAGATTTTCTCTTTTACATCACAGACCACAAAATCTTTCTGGAGCTAAGAGCGGCAATAAAGAATTTCACAGGTGAAGTTTATGAAACTTACAACAGGTTTACCCAGAATATCTCTCTCCACAGCCTTGAACATCTGCTTGAAGATTATGCGCTGCTTCTGAAGTTTTCAGGTGAAGGCTTCATCAGAAGAGAGGAGTCGGTTAATGAGGAAGAGGAGGAGAGTAAAAATAAGGCTGATATCAAGTCCGAGAGTAAAGCTGAAGAGCAGAACTTTTCGAGCTTGTGGGATGAAGGAAAATTGTGGTGATATTATGCGTATTAGTCTTGACCTTGAGCTTAAGGATATGCCGGGACAGCTTATCAGAGCGCTTGAACCCATCTCTGAGTTTGGTGCAAATGTTATAAGTATAGTGCACATAAGAGAGGAGGAAAGAGTACGCTCAGGAAAAACCCATGTCCATTTCGTTGTTGACGTAGAGAGTATAGATGTGATTGAGAAGATAGCTACCGAGCTTGGCAGTAGGGACATTAAAATAGTTAAACTGGGAGAGGCTGTCAGGAAGAGAAGAGTTGGCGTTCTCATTATTGGTCATGTTGTTGACACGGATTTAAGAGATACAATAGATAGAATAAATGAACTTCCAGGAGTTATGGTTAGCGACATGAGCCTGAGTATGCCCAAGCCGGAAAAGGAGTCCTCCGCCCTATTTGATATTGAACTTGCAGAAAAAGCAAACCAGAAAGATGTGCTGAATCGACTGTGTGAGATAGCGAGAGAAAAAAATCTGGAAGTAATCAGAAGCCTGGAGGTTTAAGTTTGAAGATTCAGATAATTGGCTTTGGAGTTATAGGTCAGGGCTTCTCAAGGGTGCTCCTGAAAAAGAAAGATGAGCTTGAGAAAAGGACTGGAGAAGACATAAGAGTTGTTTCAATAACTGATATATCAGGCACTGCCTACAATGGTAAAGGTATTGACCTTGAGAAAGCTCTGGAGATTGTAAAAAACTCAGGAAAAATAATAGATTATCCTGAAGCCAGAAAAATAAGTGGTCTCGAAGCTATTGAAGAAATTGAAGCTGATTTTGTGCTTGAATTGACTCCCTCAAATATAAAAACAGGAGAGCCTGGTTTGAGTCATATGCTTGCTGCTATGAAAGCTGGCAAGCACCTTGTTACATCCAATAAAGCACCTCTTGCCCTCAAATTTAAAAAACTTGTAGAAACTGCTGAAAAGAATGGGGTTGAATTCAGATACGAAGCAACTGTAGGTGGAGCCATGCCTATTATAAATCTTGCAAGAGAGACTCTATCTGCTGACAGAATTCTCTCTATTGAAGGAATACTCAATGGTACCACCAATTATATTTTAACCAGAATGACACAGGAGGGTGCCGAGTTTGAGCATGTACTTAAAGAAGCCCAGCAGCTTGGTTATGCAGAGACTGACCCTACCTATGATATTGGAGGTATCGACACAGCAAGCAAACTCGTAATTCTTGCCAATGCTTTAATGGGAATGAATGCCACCTATAAGGATGTTAAAACTCGCGGCATAACAGGAATAACCCCTGAGGCAATAAAGCTTGCCAGGGAAAGTGGTTATGTAATTAAGCTGATAGGTGAAGTTAAAAATGGAATTCTTGAAGTTGCTCCAAGGCTGGTAAATGTATCTCATCCTCTCAACGTTGGAGGTGCCTTAAACGTTGCCATGTTAACCTGTGATATTGCAGGTGAGATAACAGTAGCTGGTAAGGGAGCAGGAGCTATAGAGACGAACAGTGCAATACTGAGTGATATAATAAGTATAACAGGGAGGTGGTAGTATGTGGGAAGTTAGAATTTACTATAAAAAGGGTGTGCAGGACCCGGAAGGCGACACCACCCTTCAGGGTTTGAAGATGCTGGGTTTTGAGTGTGCTGAAGAAGTAAAAACTGCGAAGATATTCTGGATAAAGGGTTGCAACAGGGAGGAGGTGGAGGAAGTATGCAGAAGGTTCCTTGCAAACACAACAAGCCAGGATTATGAAATACTACAGCTTTAGGAATAGGTATTAAAGTGAGTATTAATATGCAGGCTAATGAAATTGAGATTATAGAGGCTGATAGCGAAAAACTTCAGAGAATAAGCATGGAGGGACAGCTTGCCCTGAGCTTCGAGGAGATGCAGGCAATAAAAAAATACTTCTCTGAGCTTGGAAGGAATCCTACGGATGTGGAGCTTGAGACCTTTGCTCAGACATGGAGTGAGCATTGCGTACACAAAACCTTCAGAGGTTTAATAAAAACTCCTTCCGGCGAAGTTGACAACCTTCTTAAAAGTACAGTAGCAAGAGTTACACATGAACTTTCTCCTGATTGGTGTTTCTCGGTTTTTGAGGACAATGCAGGAATTGTGGATTTTGAGGGGGACTATGCAATAGCCTTCAAGGTGGAAACTCACAACCATCCCAGTTCAATAGAACCCTTTGGTGGCGCAGCTACGGGCGTGGGTGGTGTAATAAGAGATATTCTTGGTGTATGGGGAGAGCCTATAGCAAATACTGACGTGCTATGTTTTGGAAATCTGGACATAAATTACAGTGAGTTACCCACAGGCTTTAAACATCCAAGATTTATCTTCAACTATGTTGTTGCAGGAATCGGGTATTATGGTAATAACATGGGAATACCCACTGTAAACGGGGCTATTCTCTTTGATAACAGTTATATAACAAATCCACTGGTTTACTGCGGTACTGTTGGCATTGTTAATAAGAGCAAGTACAGAAGAGAGGCAAAGGCAGGGGATATATTAATTCTTGCAGGAGGAAAGACTGGAAGAGATGGAATTCACGGTGTAACCTTTGCAAGTACAGAGCTGGGAGAGAAGGCAGAAGAAATATTCAGTGTTGCTGTGCAGATAGGTGACCCTATTGAAGAGGAGAAAATAAAGCGAGCCCTGCTTGAAATAAAAGATAAAGAGCTTGGGAGTGCAATAACTGACCTCGGAGGAGGTGGGCTCAGCTCAGCCATAGGTGAGATGGCAGACACCTTCAACTGCGGTGCAATGGTTTATCTCGAAAAAGTGCCGTTGAAATATCCGAATATGAAACCCTGGGAGATATGGGTTTCTGAGTCCCAGGAGAGAATGCTTGTTATCGTACCCGAGAAGAATAAGGAGAGTGTTATTGAAATTTTCGAGAGTGAGGAAGTTGAGGCCATGGAGATAGGCAGGCTGACAGGAGACAGTCTTCTTAAAGTGTTTTATGAGAAGGAAAAAGTGGCTGAAATAAGTATTGAGTTTCTTTTTAATGGCATCCCCAGAGTTGTCAGAAATGCAGAGTTTAAGGAGAATGTTTTAGAAGAACCTGAATTTGAAATGGGGGACCTTGGTGAAGATTTGAAGAGTATTCTTGCTATGCCAAATATAGCAAGCAAGGAAAGTGTAATAAGAACCTATGACCATGAAGTTAAGGCATCCACTGTGATAAAGCCGTTGCAGGGTGAGAACCATGACGGTCCTGGGGATGCTTCTGTTTTGAAGCCTCTCCGCAACTCCTGGCAGGGTATTGTGATTTCCAATGGTATAAATCCTGAGTATGGAAAAATCAGTCCATACTGGATGGCAGCCTCTGCAATAGACGAAGCTATCAGAAACAATATTGCTGTTGGAGGTAGAAGAATTGCTCTTCTCGATAATTTCTGCTGGGGCAATCCTGAAAAACCTGAGAATCTTGGCTCTCTGGTGAAGGCTGCTCAGGCATGTTATGACATAGCAAAAGTTTACAGAGCTCCTTTTATTTCCGGTAAAGACAGCCTCTACAATGAATCCAGCTCCGGAGCGGTTACACCGACTCTCCTAATCTCAGCCCTGGGCATAATTCCTGACATACGAAGGGCGGTTACCATGGGATTGAAGGGCAGTGGAAACTACCTTTACCTTGCTGGAGAGACAGGAAAAGAGCTGGGAGGAAGTCATTACTACAAGCTCAAGGACTATCTTGGAATAAGTGTTCCCAGAGTTGAGCCTGAGAAGGCAATTAAAACATTTAAAGCTGTGACAGGGGCTATTGACAGGGGTCTTGTCATCTCATGTCATGATTTGAGTGAGGGAGGACTAGGGGTTGCTCTGGCTGAAATGTGCTTTGCAGGAGGCTACGGAGCAGAAATCGAACTTTCAGGTGTTGGAGAGCTCAGAGAAGACTTTATTCTCTTCTCTGAGAGTAACTCACGCTTCCTGATTGAGGTTTCACCTTCCAGAGCTGAGGAGTTCGAAGAGCTTTTTTCAGATGTGCTCTGTTCTAAGATAGGAAAAACTCTCGGAAAGAAAGAAATCGTGGTGTTCAGCAGAGATAAAAATGTCTTAACTGAAGGTCTTGATGGTCTGAAGAAAGCATGGCAGACGGGGGTGAGACTTTGAGGCTTGAGGATGTAAAGGTGCTTATAATAAGAGCGCCCGGTACAAATTGTGATGCTGAAACGAAAGATGCAGTTTTCGACCTGGGTGCCAGAGCTGATGTGGTGCACCTTAACAGAATAATAAAAGGACATATCTCTCTTGAGGATTATAATGGAATTATTCTTCCGGGTGGTTTCTCATTTGGGGATATGGTTAGAAGCGGTGTAATTCTTGGCAAGCTTCTAAGGTATAATCTAAAAACAGATTTTGAGGAATTTATAGCCGAGAGTAATCCCGTTCTTGGCATATGTAATGGGTTTCAGGCTTTAATTGAAGCTGAATTTCTGCCTGGTTCGGATATCACTCTTGCACTGGGAAAGAATATTTCAGCAAGATTTGAAGACAGATGGTGTCATATCAAAAGCTACAGAGGTGGTTTATTCACCAGAAGTGTTGGGGAACTTGTAAAGATTCCAGTTGCTAATGGTGAAGGAAGGCTGATTCTTCCTGAAGGTAAAGAGGAAAAAACATACGAGGAGCTTGAGGAGAACAGGCAGATAACTTTCAAATATGCCTCAGGAGAGGGAAAACTGGCCTTGGGAAGCTATCCAGAGAATCCCAGTGGCAGCTACGGTGACATTGCAGGTTTAACAAATAATGCAGGAAATGTTATGGGTATGATGCCTCATCCTGAAAGAGCCTTCTACAGGTATATGTATCCGGACTGGACAAGAGATTATGGCAAGCCAGAGGGTTATGGAGATGGCTACTATATTTTCAAGGACATGCTGGATTATATTGTCAGAAAGCTCTAGGTTTATCTTTTAATGACTATGTTAACTTTCTCTTAGTTCATCTGCGGGCTAGACCGGGGGGTTCGGCGTCCCCTGTAACCTGAAATCGTCGATATGCCGGGGTCGAAGCCTGAGAGGCAAGGTATTCAAACTGGAGGAGGCCTCCAGGCATGCTGTAGAAGCTTCGTCCTGCAGGACCGACGGTGGCAGAGTACCTCTCCGGAAGGGTTGGTATAACTGCCTCTGCCAGCTGAACCCCGTGAGGCTCGGAAGAGAACAGCGGTAGGCTGGACGCTTGGTGCTTGCAGGGTTGCGGAGTGGAGGTATGCCTGGATGTGCGGAATTCAGGGAGGAGCTTTCACTCTCAGGCGTGCCCGCTTTTAATTTCATTCTTGATAGGCAATTGATTGCTATGTTCCTTCCAATAACCTGGTGACTGTTAGGCTGAAGCTGATATAAAGGAATTCTCTATTAATTCATCAGAAAGAGGCAAACAAAATATTTATAAGTTATGTTTTGTAATATGGTGGTGTTATACACGAGTTATTCTGCATAGATATAAAAATCAACGATTAAATTAGACGATAATATTAGTCAAAAATAATCTACGGAATTAAGCTGAAATGTAACTTTTAAGTGTAAATGGTGGTTTTAGATGATATCTGAATTGAACATAGCTATGTTTAACTATATAAATCATTTTGCTGGAACAAACCCTATACTGGATTATGCTGCAATAATTGCTGCAAAATATATGCCTATCATTTTTATATTATGGGTTGTTTATTTATGGTTTAAGAACAAATATCAAAATACTGCACTATACTGTTTTTATGCCTCTATTCTAGGACTTTCATTCAATTTTATAATCGGTTCTTTTTATTATCATCCGAGACCTTTTATGTTACATTTAGGAAAATTATTGGTTTTACATTCATCTGATTCATCCTTTCCCTCAGACCATACAACTTTCATGTTGTCAATAGCATTTACGTTAATATACTTCAGGAAAACAAGAACATCTGGGCTTATTTTATTTGTTCTCGGTTTTCTGGGAGGATTTGCAAGGGTATTTGTTGGGATTCATTTTCCTTTTGACATTATTGGTTCTGCTGTGGTTGCCATCTTTTCCTCCTTCATTATTTATTCACTGAGAACAAGGCTGAAACCTTTAAACAATTTATTTATATCTTTGTATTCCAGTCTAATAAGAAGATGAAGTTTTATGTAACTCTTGTCCCTTCACCTATTTTACCCCAGTAGATTTCAGCTTCGATTCCTTTATTCAGGTAGAAACTCTTGAGGTGTTCTGCTAAATCTCTGGCATCGACTTTTTCTCTGTTTAACAATGATAGTGTGGCAGGCCCTGACCCGCTGATAAAAAAGGCTTCTGCTCCTGTGCTTAAAGCTTCCCTTTTTAACTCATAATAGAAGGGCACAAGTTTGCTTCTCAGGGGTGTGATAAGATTGTCTTCATAGGCTATGTTCAGCTTTTTAAAATCTCCCTCTTCCAGAGCTCTCACCAGAAGGCACGCCCTTGCCAGATTGCTGGAGTATTTCCTGAGAGTAATTTTTTTTGGAAGAATTTTTCTTGCTTCTCTCGTATTGACTTCAACATCGGGCAGGACTGCAACGTAATCAATACTCGAAGCTACATCAAATCTGAAAGCTTTAAGAGGCTCGGATAATGCTATTGTCAATCCTCCGAGAAGGCAGGCTGAGATGTTATCTGCATGAAAAGAGCCTGAGGTAGCTTTCTCTCCAATAAGAGAGTATTCAAGAAGTTTATCCCTGTTCATTGATATACCAAAGAGTTCTGAAATTCCAATAACTGTTCCAGTACTTGAAGCAGCACTTGAACCCAGACCACTCATAGGCCTTATGCCTTTATTGAGGGATATTCTCACTCCTCTTTCAATTTTGAAATCACCTAGCATTTTATTAGCCACAATTCCGGCTATATTCTTCTCAGGAGAAACGGGCACACTGTAGCCCTTAACTTCAATCTCTATTCCTTCATCAATTTCACAGAACTCCATGCTATCCTCTGGTCTTTCAAGAGCTACTGCAATAACATCGAAACCCGGACCAAGGTTTGCGCTTGTGGCAGGAGAAATAACTCTAATCATATTTACCACCCAGAACAACATAATTTCCGTTCTCATAGAGTACATTGAATCTGTCTCTGAGGAACATGTAGATTCTGCTCTGCTTTTTCACAAGAAAAACTTTTGGTCTATATGAAGTATTGATAATCTTTCTCATATAAGATTTATCTCCCCGAAAAGCAAGAAGGTCAAGCTTCGCCTTTGTCAGGTTAGCATATTCAAACAGGCCATCTGCAAAGTCCTTTCTCTTGGCATAGTATGTTATTAGGTGCCCGTCGCCAATAGACGCTATTACTGTAGTATTGTCTGAAGTATTCTCCTTTATCCAGTTGAGGGTATGCATAAGGTCATTTCCTGTTTTAACCTGAAGGGGTGTGGAAACTGCATAGCCCAGGTATAGAAGGGTGTAGAGCAGGACAGCATAGTACAGCACTTTTCTCTTTTTAATTCCAGAAATAAAGGCTGCTGAAGGTATTGAAAAGAAAATCAGGCCTAATGGGTCAATAAATCTTGAACCAGAGAAAACAAAAATAGAGCCAACAATTATGAGAGCAGGATAAAATTTTACTCTCATATAAGAAATAGCACCGGCAAAACCTATAAATAGAAAATATCTGAGTTTAAGAAGGTTCACTACTCCAGGGGTGACATCAGTCCAGTAACTTCTAACAATCCATCTGTACTCAGGGTTGAGAAAGGGTATATACCAGTCGAACTTCTGGAGGAAATATATATAGTAGGGAAGAGCAAGAAAAGTCCCTATTAACAGAGAAATGAGTACTTTTCTATCTTTGAAGCTGTATGCAATAAAAAATAAGGCAATAAACAGGAAACTTTCAGCATGGGCAAGGAGTGTCAGAGCAGAGATTATTCCAGCGAGATAAAATCTTCTGCCAAGGACAAGATAAACTGCCAGAGCAGCAAAGACAAAGGAGAGCTGGTCTATAAAAAATCTGCCAAATGCTGAATATGCAAATGTTGCAAGAAGAAGGGTGACAGTCATGGCAGAGTAGGTGTTTGAAAATTTTCTATGAATTTTATAAATAAGGAAAAGAAAAGCTGAAAAGTTTACTGCTGGAAAGAGGATATAGAAGATATGAGGGGGTAAGACTCTTGTTATTGCTCCTCCAAGAAAGTAACCAAGAGGATAGTAAGAGAATAACCTGCCTCCATAAGATAGGCTATCATAGCTGGCAAACCCATGGCTTCTGAATAGCTCCACCATTCTTGCATGATAGCTCGAGGTTAATGTGCCTGAAAGCGGTCCGAAGATTACACATGACAGTAATACTGCAAGAACCCAGGCAGAAAGCATATAAAAGAAGGCGAGCTTTTCTTTTTGCATATATTATTTTTCTATATAATGCTACTTTAAGCTTCCCGGTCGCACAAAAACCTCTTTAGCCAAGCTTTGCAGCAAGAACCCCCATTGCTGTACATGTCTCAAGTGGAATATTCCTGTCTGTAAGCTCAAGATGGTACTTTACCTTTTTTAGAATGTTGCCAGGAATTCCCTGATTTCCCAGACCCATCAGAAGGCAGAAGGAAGAATTACTTATTGATATTTTCTCAATTGATATTTTTTTTCTGGGGTCCGGGTGTGGTGTGGTTGCAACAAGCTCACCAGACTCAGACTGAAACTGTTTTTCAGGAAAATCAAGAACAGACAATCTTCCCTCTTCAAAAAGCTTTTTTATATAACTTTCTTCCTTTCCGACTCTTGTCTCATTTTCAACTTTTTCAACAATTTCCTCCGGGGTTTCTACAGGAAAACCAAAGAGTGAAAGATTTAAGTTGAAGGCATAGCAGAGAGGTGCAGCCCTTGCAATTGCCCTTATGTGGGCGACTCTGAGAGACTTCCCGGAATATGTGTTGTAAAGCCCCATGGTAATACTCTTCTTTTTATTTTTGATTGGAGGAATATTTGTGTTTATCTCCTTTTTCTCCATAGTAGCCTTTTCTGACTTTGCTATTATGGGTGCCTTAGGCTCAGGAGAAGCTCTGGATTTAAGACCAAGTTTTGTCATTCTCCTGCTGACAGCCTTTATAGCTTTACGCCTGTGCTCTTCATTATCTATACTTTCAACTGCTCTGAGCAGTGGTTTAAAATCTTTAACTTCTGCCATTGACATCTCATATGCTATATTAACAAGAATTTCTGACCGCTTCCATTCCTGGGGTACTTTTTCTGTAGTTTCCACTGCTTTCAGAAAATATTTAGAAGAGTCATAGCCTGCTTCCTGTATTCTTCTTGCAACCCAGGCGAGAGCCTGAGCTCTGTAGTAGGCATCACCAATGCCAAGAGCTTTATCAATAAGCATGTAAAGGCTCTTTATATTTCCTGCTTCAACCAGCTTTTTTGCCTCTCTCTTAAGACTTCTTGCGTATGAGGGCCAGTGTGTTGTTAATTTTTTATTCATAGTTCTAAGCATCTAATTTTAACTTTTATAAATACTAATCCCAGCGGTAGAAGCTCTCTCTGAGTCTTCTTATCCTGACAGGAATATTTTCCACCTGTTCTGTTTCAAGCTTACTGAGAAGGTTGAGTCTGTATCTCTCAACTATAACAACACCCATCTGACTAAGATAATGACGGAGTTTTTTTGCCACTGCCTTCCCAGCACTGTCTATATCAACGAAGATTATGGCACATCTCTGACATACTCCCACGACTAAAGAGGCTGTCCGACAATTACTCCCAGTAATATAAAGACTGCTTATTTTAGACAATAAAGGCTAAATTTAGCTTCTTTCTTGTAGTATTTTTGATTACTGGACAGCCTCTAAAGTTCGTGGAGTTCTAAGGTCTCCATCGTCCTTGGAGTTGCCTCTTTAGGGATATCAGTGTTCCCTTCTGTTACATCTCTGTCTGCAACAGATTGACCTATACCTTGACGCAATGCTATATTGAACGCAGCATTTACGTCAGCATGGTCAACGTGGCCACAGTGGGGGCACTTAAAAACACCTTACCATTCCTATTGCCTATCAGCCCACATCTTGAACATTCCTGACTGGTATATTCTGGGTCACCATAGACAATACGTACTCCAAGCAGCCTGGCTTTATATTCTATCATTTGTCTAAGCTGATAGAATGACCAACTGTTCAAAGAGTACCTGAATGATTTAGTAGACTTGGCATTACGAATGCCTTTTAAGTCCTCCATC
>BDTY01000063.1 GCA_002897955.1 archaeon BMS3Bbin15 | reverse complement strand
AATGATAATTTACGGAACTGCTTGACAATGCAGAACTTTAGCATGGAATCCACAGGATACCGCAGGTGTTCCTTGCCTGCGACATAATATTTTCGCTCTACTTCCCTGGCAATATCACTGATGTCAAAAAAGTATAAAAACTTGCAGATAGAAATATTTCCCGAATGAGTGTAATTCCTCAAGTCGTCAATATAATCAATCCTGTCAAAGTCAAATGAACTTATTTTAAGCATATGGCAGATTTTTTCCACTATATAAACCTTTAGTAGAGATTTATGCTTTATTCATTGAACAGATTTTAATAATCTCAGGACATCGGGAAAAAAGGGAAAGGCTTATAAGGAAAATGTCTAATTGGATGGTCTCAGTATACCTTCCCTAGTTAAACGAAATCTCTTTAATATGTGAAATATATATATAAGTGGAGACATCAAAAATGGAAAAAATACATCTACCCATAATAATCGAGCAGGATGAAGATAGGTACTACATAGTGAGCTGTCCGCTGTTTAAAGGCTGTCATTCCTATGGTGAAACCATAGATGAGGCTTTGGAGAACATAAAGGAAGTCATAGACATATGCCTTGAAGAAACGAATGTCGAGGAACTCAACATAGAGTGAGGCTGTTTCTTTTGGAATTTAAAGTAAGTTTTGCCTCCCAGCCAAGAAAGTTTCTGAAAAAGTTAAGTATAAACGACAGAAGAAGAATAATAAAGAAGATAAGAGAACTTTCATTAAACCCTTTGCAAATGTTAGAAGAGTTGGAAGAGAAACAGATTTAAACCCTTACGGGCTTAGCATACTCCCAGACATCAGCCTTTGTACTAATTGTTGGGTAATATTAAATCTTTTACTCATGTGGAGTCTTATTAATATATAAGAGTGATATGCTATGGTTGCATCCATTGAAAAATCAGGAATAACCGCACTCATAACGGTAAACGAACTTATTGAGCAGAGAAGAAAGCTTGAGAAGCTTTTGAAAAAATATGGTGTTAAGAAGCCCGAAGAGATTGAAGAGAAGATTAAGCAGGGGCTGTTGCCGGAGCATACTGCATACGAGGATTTCCTTTCAGCCTTGGCATAGCAGCGGTGGCTTATGTTGCAATTAAAAGGTAGAATTGTTAGGTATTGTGGTACACTCATAAAGATGATGATTTTTGGGTGAATCTTGAAAATTAGAGATGTAATAAAACTCATTGAGAAGGATGGATGGTATCAGGTTAGAACCAGAGGAAGTCATCGACAATACAAGCATCCAATTAAAAAGGGTCTCGTTACTATTTCTGGGAATTTAAATGGTGATATTGCGAAAGGAACATTAAACAGTATCCTGAAGCAGGCCGGCTTGAAGAGGTGACAAAAATGTATAAATATGTGGTCATTGTGGAAAAAACAGAGAATAACTATTCTGCATATTCTCCAGACCTTCCTGGATGCATTGCTACAGGCAAAACTGTTGAGGGAACCATTAAGAGGATGAAAGAAGCTATAGAGTTCCATATTGAAGGTTTGAAAATAGAGGGGTTGAACATTCCGGAGCCTTCTTCAACCGTGGCTACTGTTGAAGTAATGGCTTAAGAGCCTTCGGCAATCATGTTATTAATGTCTAAATTCTGAAATTGTCATGTTACCCCCATCTTATAACATCTTCCTTGAATTTTCCGAATACACATTTTCTGTACCGGTGAATGGATATTACCTTAACCAAATCATCCACTTTAACCTTCTTGCTATCCAGCACCGAGATTACCACCGGACAATGGAATAAAGGATAGGCTATTGGAACTCATTTTAGGGAAAGCGACCGGTATTAGTTGTAATGTTTTAAAACTTGAAGTAAAGCATGACCATGTCTAACTCTTTTTACTTCTCACATTCAGGCATAAACTACACCTTCCCTCTCCACATTTCTTATGAAGCCTGTGCCCTCACTCTTGAGAAATTCAAATTTCTCCAGAGTAATATCATGTGGCGAGACAAAAACTCCATATTTCAAAAGAATGGGAACTTATTTATTTTGCCAGAATTACAGCAGAGACAACACAGTCATCGTTATGTGCTCTTTGTGTACTTTTAACCGGCGTGGTAATTTCACCGGGAATTAATTCAAAAAAATACCTGCAGAGACTTGCTGAATGATGACTCCAGCAAGGACCCTAAATGGTCTACTTAATTTTCTGTGGAGTAAGTTTGGCCATGCATCCTTTATAAAAACAATGGGGAAATTGTTTCAGGATACTACAACGGAGTGGTGATTAAATATAAATATGAATGAAAGTGATATATTATCAGCAGGTAAACTATATGGTGGTTGGAGATATCAGAAGCCTATCTAAAAAACAGAAACATTTATATGTTATTTTTCAGTACTCTATGCTATATCAACACAGAGAATGTGGGGAATAGACGATGTGTGATAGAAAAACTGTTTTATTTGAAGAAAAATATAACGTAGATATCAGTGAATTTTTAACCACGGAAGAAGTAGATAAGTTCATAGAGAAGAAAGAAGGAAAAAAATTGGAGATTGTATCACTGGAGGGTGGGATTGTAAATGCTCGAGGAAATGTTTTTCCTGTGTTGGATATAGACATTGATTCAGTTTTTGATAAGACCATTGGAAAGAAAAAGTGATTTTGAATGGAAATCACTGAAGTGTTTGAATTTTACAGAACTGAATTTATACCCGCTTATTCTGACCTGGTAGGATTTCTTCTAAAAAAACCTCGACAGGTTTTGACTGAACAGGAGAATGCGCTTTCTCATATATCCCAGTATTTTAATCCTGTTCTGCCTTCCGAAAAGAGGGAAGAAAACCTGAAGAAATCATATTCTCACCTGGTGAGGGTTACTTTAGATTGCTACAAACTTCTATTGGTACAGATAAACAAAGAATTAGAGCTTATTTATGTTGACGATAAAAAACGAACCTTTGCCCTTAATATTAGCGAAGAGGAATTCCTAATAAAATATAACAAACTCAGAAAAACAGCACAGGAGGCCAGAAATATAGAATTGGTCAATATGGGGAATGACCCTCTGGTTGCTATTGAAGAATATAAAAAAGCAATAAAAATCGGAAAAGAACTTTTCGAAAAAATTGATAAAGACAAGCTACGAAAATTAGACGGTTTTAGAAGAATAATAACAAGCAAAGGGGTTATTATCTCTTTTATTTTAGGTTTAGTAGTAGGGTTAATAACCGATTGTATCTGGAGTCTTATGACACCTTAATACCAGCAGGTGTTTTCTGTTTTGCCATCCATATTCCCTTACTTTTCGGGCAGGATAGAATTATCGAATAACCCCTGACTTTATACATAGAATTAAATGCTTCAGGAGACATTAACAATAATCGTATTTGTTTAGCTACCCTACGCAAAGCTCTTTTCTCAGCAGATTTTCCATCTCTTTGTAGACATCTTTTTCCAGAAGTTGTCATGTGACCAACAGCGATGCGATGTACTGGTAATGCTCAGCTCCTTTCTCAGACCTGAATGTCCCGATGATCTTCCTCATGATAACATGTTCCCGCATGGCCTGTTCACCTGGATTATTTGTGGGGTTCCATGCCCGGGTAGAGCAGACATGTGTACCAGCACCCAAGGCCGTTCTTGATATATGTCATAGGTTTGTGAAGTCCCTCATACTTAGTGAATCTCTCCACTAACTGGGCCATCTCAGTATCCCACTGTTTTTTCATTTGTTTCCTATCTTCCATGGGAGGCTCTTCATCCAGGAACTTCCTCATTTTCTTGAATTTGCAGTGGATGACCTTTGAGAGTTCTTCTCCTACTGGCATGTCCTTATATTCATCCGCTTCCCGAAGGAGATGTGCCCAGCATCGCTGCACGACCTGAAAGGCATTGTATGCTGACCAGCCGTCAGTTATGCCAGCACCGGCAATTTTTGCTCACAGGATTTTTCTTTCTTGTGCTGTTATCTAAAAAATTCTTTCCTGATTCTGTTTTTGGAAATGCTGATATAAAGACGTTTTTGATTGTTCTTGCCATCCTCGCAACCATTATACTGTACGTCAGGATATTTTCCAGAAGGGCAGGTGGCAGGGAAGGCTTATGGTGTGGTAAAATACTGGGAAAATGAGGAGAGCCTTGAGAATTAAAAGAAAAATTAAAAACACTCTTAAGAAGATTTATAAACGATAGAATCTCAGTTAAAATTATGCCTGAACGAATTGTAATCAAGGTCCCTGATGAAATACTGGAAAAAGATGCAAAAACAGCTATGGCGGTTCAACTTTATAGGGATGAAAAATTAACATTGAAGCAGGCTTCAGGTCTGGCTGACCTTTGTTTAGATGATTTCATGAAAGTTCTGAGCGAGAAAAGAGTCAGCGTAATTAACTGGGGCGAAGAGGAACTACAAAAGGAGTTAAAGAATGCGAATAGTTTCTGATACGTCTTCTCTGATAATTCTGGAAAAATCTGAAGCTATTTTTATTAGCGTGCTTGCATTACCTGCTGACATAGCTGCGGTAATGTGAGTGGCAGTGCATAAAAGAATGAGGTAACCATGCAAAAATTAAGATTTCACAAAAAATTTGCAGAAAAATTCAAAAAAATAAACGAGAAAGACATAGATAGAATATACAAAAGATTGCTTTTAATGAAAGATTTTCCCTTTGTTTATTTAGATGTTAAAAAATTGAGAGGGTATAAAGATACTTACAGACTTAGAGTCGGAAACTATCGTATTAAATTTGTACTTATGGGAGATGAGTTAGTTTTCTACGATATAGATTTAAGAGGTAAGGTTTATAAGAAAAAGTGAAGGAGTGGACAGGAATGGAAGAAGTGATGGTAAAGGAAATTCGGGAAATCAAAAGTATGATTTCCGAACTCTCATCTTTTCTCTTGAAGGCTATGGATATGGAAATAGTGCCGGCGATGAAGGATGAAATATCTGATGAGGAAAGGGAAATTATAGATAGAATCCTGAACGGTAAGGAGAAACTGATGACAGAGGGGGAGTTTGAAAAATATATTTCTGAGTCAGTCACCCACGGCTAAAGCACGTAGGTTGTGTAAAAACTCATGTTTGCATGAAAAATAAGTAATATATGCCCATGAAATCAAAAAAGGGGGTAGAAAATTCACAAAATATAGGGTTTTCACACCGTCTGACGTGGGCTTGTTCCGTGAGGGGCAGGAGCAATTGGTTGATTAAGAGGCATTTAGATATGCAGAAGTTATTGGTAGAGTTAAAGAACACACCAGGGGATGCTCCTCAAGTCCTCTGCTCTGTAAGTGAGGCAATAAGCAGAGAGGAAACTCTCAGTGTGCCCCGCAAAGTACTGGCTAATAACAGCTCCGATGAGGACCTACACTCTGGCAGGAGTGGACAGGTGTTGAACGTCCCTGTCATAAATATGCACAAACAACCTTTGAT
>BDTY01000062.1 GCA_002897955.1 archaeon BMS3Bbin15 | reverse complement strand
ATCCTGTCAGAGATACTTTAATAGTAATATTAAATATAATGAAATTCATTTTAAGACTATGATAATTTACTCTCCAGCTTATCTGAAGCACCATCTTAGAGGACATTCTGAGAATAAATACAGACTTAAGGCTATTATAGAGCTTCTCAGAAAAGAGAAGCTTGAATTTGTTGAGCCTGTCAAAGCATCAGAAGAGGATATTCTCAGAGTCCACAGCTTACAGCACTATTTGAATATAAAAAAACTTTCTGAGCAGGAGAAAGGTGTGGATGCTGACACATATCTGAACAAAAACTCCTTTGAAGTTGCACTTCTTGCTGCAGGAGGTGCAATTAAGGCTCTTGATTATAAGAGGGCTTTTGCTCTGGTGAGACCTCCGGGGCATCATGCTACAATAGATAAAGCCATGGGTTTCTGCTTATTCAACAATGTTGCAGTTGCCTCTGCCTATGCAATTGAAAAAAAGACTGCAAAAAGGGTTTTCATTCTTGATATAGATGTGCATCATGGCAATGGGACAGAGCAAATATTCTATTCAAGGAATGACATACTATATTTAAGTCTTCACCAGCATCCTCTTTTTCCTGGCACAGGTTATATTGCCGATACTGGAGAAGGTATAGGTGAGGGTTACAATATAAATATCCCTATGCCACCTGGTACAGATGACTCATCTTATCTTTATGCATTTGAGGAGATTGTTGTGCCTGTTATGAAACAGTTCAAACCTGAGCTTGTTGTGGTATCTGCAGGTTATGATGGTCATGCTCTTGACCCTCTTGCGAATTTCATGCTCACAGAACAGACTTATTTTAAGATAGCAAAATTTTTAAAGGGATATGGAGTCAGAGTAACCTTCGTTCTTGAGGGTGGATATAATACCGATGCTCTGGCGTATTCGGTTTACTCAACACTGTCACCCCTCTTTAATCTTGACTTTAATGAGATTGAAATAGAAAGGGAACCCTCGAATGAAATACAGAATATTGTAGAGAAAGTAAAAAATCAGCTGTCAACATGGTGGGATTTTTAGGGCATCAGAAATTTATCTCTAACATCTTCAACCCTCTTTCCAACAATCTCTATCTTCTTTTCAATATACTCGCCAAATCCATAATAACCTGCCTTTAATATATGTTCCACATGCACAGGATTTATCCCCATAATGTTACAGGATATAGTATCTAGGGCGACAGGGTCTCTGCTTGCAAGGGTTAAATCCATCCTTTTTGGCCTTCCGGCTTCAGGTGCTTCGCCTTCCATAGAAACAATACCATCGATTAAATTGATATCGGGAGCTCTAATCATAAGAAGGTCGCTTATGGCATCGCTCACCACAGGGTAAAATCTCTCCCTGGCCCGGGGTATAAGGGTGAAGAGATTTGCAAGACTTAAGTTTACAACTGTATGCTTATCAGTCCTCATCTTACCCAGATTTATAAAGACATCTGCCTTAAGAATTGTTTTTGGTACAGGAAATCCCTTCTCCAGTACGCTAAAATCCTTCTCTACAGGAATAAAGACGTCTCTTGATAAATTAACCCACTTTGCATTATAATATTCCACCAGGTCTTTAAGGCCCAGATAGGAAGCTATATCATCAGCATTATAATAAGTACTGTTACTCTCCACCACATATATTTCTTCTGCGAGACCCTCATATAACCTGAAAATCTGCTCAAGATAGCCAAGTTCAACTGTCGCTCCAGTGCTTGAGTGCTTTTTACAGCAGAGACTGGGTTTGATTACCACTGTCTCGACTTCCCTGGGTTCGAACTCTATATATTCAAAAGCTCTATTGACCTCAGGCTTTCCAGATTTTATAATACATACTCTGGGCATAATTCCGTCCCAATGTATTCTTTATTTACTGCATATTTATATGTTTAGAGTGGAGACAGAATTATCACCTGAATATCCGGAGCCTTTTCAGAGAGAAGTTCTCCGAACTTCTCTGGGTCAGCCTGAGTGTTATCAATATAGTTATAATGCATTGGGATTGTCATTTTTGGCCTTATTTTTACTGCTGCCTCAACTGCTTCTCTGATATCCATGGTATATTTTCCACCTATTGGTAGTAAAGCTACATCTGGCCTTAAATTCCCCATCTCAGGTATAAAATCGCTATCGCCGGCATGATAAATTCTCACCCCATCCATTTCAACTATCACGCCAAAACCAAGGCCACGTGGATGAAAAGGTTTGTCAATATTGTAGGCTTCGACAGCTTCAATTTTTACATTATAAGCTTCTCTACTTTTTCCTGCTCTGATCACCTCTGTATCAAATCCACACTTATCTGCACATCCTTTAGTTGTGAATACAACTGTAGAGTCTTTAATTATCTTCTCTGCATTTTTAACAGCACAGTGATCAAAGTGCTCATGTGTCATAATGATTATATCTGCCTTTTCCGCTTTTTCTGGCAGGACAAAGGGGTCTATATAAACAACTTTACTGTTATTGAACTTAAAACTTGAATGTCCCAGCCAGGTTATTTCCACATTCTTTATTTTTATTCCCTTCACCTTCATCATCCATTGTTATATTATTAAGATAAAGATATAAGTTTAACTGGAGGGCTGGTTCAGTGAACTTGTATAAACACTTATTATGAGGCAGCGCCTCTATAATCATAGGCTGAGGGGACGGCGCCTTACGTGAACTTGAGGCTTTTAGTCCTCGTGGCGTAGTCTTCCGCCCCTGCCTATGCGACCTATGCGAATAAGCATATTACGACTTGCCCGTGCATAAAGGACAAGTTTTCATATCGCATAGATAATTGGGGATATGGCCTCTCAGCCTGTATAAAACTTTCGGAGGTAGAAAG
>BDTY01000061.1 GCA_002897955.1 archaeon BMS3Bbin15 | reverse complement strand
CGGAAGATATCCCCGTGGAGTCTTTATTGTACAGTGGGTATCAACAATAACATTATCTGTTTTGGCTTCCTCGGCTATAGCCTTGGCAGCTTCTCTCTGAATATCTTTCTGCACATCATGATGAAGCTTTCTCATTTCATCCCTGTTGGAAATCAGCTTTTTTTCAAGTGCCACTGAAAGCATCTTATCTCCATAATTTATTATTGTGAAATCTTCAGATAGCTTTTCAAGAGCACTATTTAAAACAGTGGTTTTTCCAACACCAGGGATTCCAGTAACCACAATAAGTTTCATTCCTATCACCTCAAATTACGTCACCAAGAATTTTGCGCATCATTGGATGGAGATCAAAGAGCTGCTCCTTTGCCATAGACTCATACATCTGGTATAATATACCTACTGTCAGAAGGACGCCAGTACCACCACCAAGGGCACCTGTAATATCTCCAAAAGCAGCAAGTAAGCCAACAGCAGCACCACCCAGCACAGTAACAGCAGGAATATGTCGCTGAAGTACCCTTTCTATAATTCTTATATCCCCTCTGAAACCTGGGATTTGCATCCCACCACTGTGAAGTTGTTTTGCCACAGTCTTGGCATTCATACCGGATGTCTCAACCCAGAATATAGAGAATATCACCGAGAGTATTATAAGAATTATGGCGAATATAATTGCGTGTATCGGGTTAAAATCAGCTCTGTATATCGGAGTGGGATAGCTAAAATACTTAACTATACCCGTATATGTGCCTGGACCACCAGCGCCCACCGTACCCAGAAGAGGGTGGCCAAGATTCTGAAGCAGCCTTGCCCATAGCTGGACATTTGCCATCAGAATACTTGCAAAAATAACTGGAATATTACTCGCGTATATGAATTTTATTGGATACCTGCCTCTCGCACCTCTGAATTTTCCATAGGTAAGCGGAATTTCAATACGCATACTCTCAACATACACAACAAAAAGAAATACAATTATCGTTCCCAGAAGAGGAGTAAGATCAAATAGAGTATTAATTCCTCCCCCACTAAAGAGCAACTGGTTGAAGGTATTTAATATTACGCCTGCATACTGCTGTCCAATTTTAATCGGAGCTATACTCCTGTAAACTATCTGTTCAGCCACACCGGCAACAATAAAGAGGCCTATGCCTGAGCCGAAACCCCATCTGGAAACAACTTCATCCATATATATTATCAAGACTCCAGCTATGACCAGCTGGGCAATTATCATGAATTTGAGGAACGGGTCATTACCCTGAGCTGGGAGGGCACCCATAATAACCATTATACCTGCTTCAAATACCGTAAATGCCACAGAAAGAATCTTCTGAGTGCCCTGGTAGATTTCCTTATCTCTGGGATTTTCCATGTCAAGGTCTATAAGTTTTCCACCGACAAGAATCTGCAGAATTATCGAACCCGTTACAATAGGCCCTATACCCAGAGTGATAAGTGTACCAAACTTGCTGGCAAGAATTGTCTGCATCTGACTGAAGTAGTTCACTGCTCTGGCATGGTCAAGACCATACAGCATTATGTTTGTCATCACCAGATAGGTGATAAGTATTATTCCAGTCCACTTCATCTTATTCTTAAAGGTCATTGCGACCTTAGGACGTTCAACTTCTGGCAAACTTGTTAGAAAACCTTCATAGCTATGGAGAATTCCCATAGTTTCACTCCAGTATAACTGCCTTTCCGCCTGCTTCCTTTATCTTTTCCACAGCAGTTCCTGAAAATCTGGGTGCTTTGATAACCAGTTTTCTTGTTAATTTTCCCTTGCCGAGGACTTTCTTGCAGCCAAGAACAGTTATATCTATCTCAATACCATCATCACTCTCTCTGGCAATTCCTTCAGCAAGAAGTTCAGAGGCAATCTCATCAAGCTCTCCAATATTTATACTTCTGTAGATATTCCTTACTCCTTCCGGCAATTTAAAGCCATATCTCCCAAAGTATCTTGGTGCATACTTAACAACCCAAGTGTACTTACCTTTATGGGTACCTGCCATACCTTTGCCTCCTCTATTTCCTGCACCTCTATTTTTCTTGTGAGAACCTCTACCACAGCTCCTGTTACCTGCTTTTCTCCTTAATTTCCTGTATTTCAGAGCCATAAGAATCACCTCATTTTATTCAGTAACCTTTTAATTTCACTGCCTCTATACCCGAGAGAGCCTCCCTCTTTGAAGCTTCTTTTTATTCCTCTGTGACCTTTTCTTGGCGGGTGCAGCCTGAAAACCTTTTTGAGCCCGGGTATGTCACTGATTTCAGCCTTAAATTCCACAAAAGCTCTTGCAAAGTCAGCTATACTTTCAAAAGATGTATTCTCCTTAATATAACCATCCGTAAGCCTGTAGCCGCCTTCAAGCTCACCTCTGTGCTTCAGTATAAACTCAACGTCTCCAGCTGAAACTTCACCCCAGGTTACATAATCCTTAACTTTCTGGAGCATTCCCCTGTAAGTCGGCCTGTTATCTATAAAAGTACAGTTATTAACCCTTATAATGTTCAGCATTTTGAAGGTATCTCTTATAGTGCCTCTAACATCTATACTTCCTCTAACCTTCACAACAGCCAGACGCTTCATCTAGGCCACCTTCCCAGTAGCTATTCCAATAGACACAATCTTTTCCTTCTGAAGCTTGACAAGGTTGGTATTCCTAAGAGCTTCATAAGTGGTTCTGGCATTATTTACTGTTGTCTTGGTCTGTCCGAGACTTTTTGACCATACATCCTGGATTCCTGCCAGGATGAGTATCTTCTTTGAAACATCGTTACATACCAGGCCAACGCCTCTAGGAGCAGGCATTAATGTTGCTCTAACACTTCCTGCCCTGCCCGTTATGGCAAAAGGAACTGTATGAGGTTTGCCACAGCCACATTCCCAGGAGCCACAGCCACGCTTTACCTCAATCATATTCACCTTGGCATTTTTAATTGCCTTTCTTATAGCAGGACCAACCTCTCTGGCCACACCCTTGCCAAGACCAACATAGCCATCCTTATTTCCAACAGCAACTATTGCTCTGAATCTAACCCTTCTTCCTGACTTATGCATTCTCTGAACCATATTAATATCAATAACTTCCTCTTCAACCTCTGGCATAAGCGTATCAACTATCTCGGGTTCCATTATTGGCAGGTCAATTTTATATATTTCTGAAATATCCTTAATTTCTCCGTTTTTTACCATTCTGCCAAGTCTTGTCTTGGGCAGCCATTCAGGTTCTTCCATGATCATGCACCTCTTATCTTATTGAGCACATCCTCAAAGTGCTCCGGTAAATTTTCAGGGTCTAAACCTCTTGAGATATACTGGGAGAACACCCTGCCTTTCTCTTCCTCACCTAACTGCCGGGCATAATTTGCTATGTGTTCCCCTCTTATTCTATCATCATCCGGAAATATATTATCACCATGGGGTACATTAAGCCCTGAATCAACTATACCTTTGAGTACAGCAAAAGCCCTTGAACCTGGAAGTGGTGAGAGAAGCCCGAGATCAAGAACAACCTCTTCAATACCTTCATTCTTAGCCTTTTTGCCCAGCAGATAACCCAGAAGATAACAGGCTGGCAAACTCTTACCTGAGCCTTTCCAGCCCAGCTTCTGTACCTCCTTGGAAGAGGCAGAAATCATTGTACTGTCACCCTGCGGGGAAAATTTAACAATCTGTGAAGTAACATGCTTTGTACTAACTCTAACTACTGCTCTCGGTTTACCTGAAAAGAGAAGCTTCAATCTTCTTCTGTAATCTGTTTTTCCTTTCCTTCTTCTCCTGAAGGGAACTCTGTATCTAGGTCCTCCTGCCATAATAATCACCCTTTAATAAAACCCTGTTCTTTTATATAATGCTTCAGATGTGCCCTGCTTTTAAATGTACCACCTTTAGCAAGAAGGTATAATCTTCTGTAAGTGCTGGACTCTATCTTACCACTCTCCCTGAGAGAGGTAAGTTCTTTTCTTACTGCTCTTATTGTAACCATCCACCTTTTCTTTCTCGGAAATCTCGCACCTTTAGCACCTTTTCTGCTACCCTGACCGCGCCTTCTTCCTTTTGCTTTCTGCAGAGCAATCTTTCTTGCTCTTCCTCTACTGGTACCTACTACAGGTTTTACTGATATATTGCCATCAGATATAAGTGCTCTTACATCATCTCTTGTGACAGCTGCTTCAATATCTTCAGTAGTCTCGGGGTCAAACCATATTTTGTTTGTACCAACTTTAAGAATCTTTGAAGCAAGCCTTCGCTGTGTAAGCAGAGACATAATCTTAAGCCTCCTTTGGTGGATTTAATACCTTCAAGCCAAGTTCCTGTGCCTTTGCATAGAACTGGGATTTCTTTCTCTTGCCCAGTTTTGAAGAAAACATTACAGCCTGAGTCTCCTTATCAATTGCAACAAGTTCTTTTTCATTTTTCACCAGAACCTCAAAGTAGCCAGAGGGATGCCTGCCTTTTTCAGAGGATTTGTTACCATAACCAATACTTGGTGATAGGAATTTTCCTTTTTTATAAACTCTCGCTTTATTATGTACTCCTTTTGGCTTTCTCCATCCAGAACGCCTCAGCTTTTTATACCTGTGATAATCAACTCTTTTAAATTCTGGCTTTCTTTTACTCATTTTTATCACCTTATACTTTAATGCTATCTTTTTCTATGAGATATATGCCGTCCTGGAAGATTCTCCTATCTTTACCCTTTATCTTTGTAAGTTGCTCAAGTCTGGCTGCTGTCTGTCCAACATCTTCTTTGTTTATTCCTTCAACTGTAACCTCCTGACCCTTTACCTTCACTTTACATATGCCAAATATCTCAGTCTTTCTGGGCACCCTTTCGCCCAGAAAATTCTCAACTATAACTTCATTCCCTTTAACCTTAATAGTTACAGGAAAGTGGGAATAAACAACCTTGAGCTTGTATGTGAAGCCCTCTGTCACTCCCTTAATCATATTTTTTATATGAGACACAAACGTACCAATTATAGCAAGTTGCCTCTTTCTCGGGTAGAGAGAAATGATAACTATATTTCCGTCCTCCTGTGTAATTTTTACACCAGGGTAGTAGAGTCCCCTCTTAAGCTCTCCATTCGGGCCTCTGACAACTACATCATCACCCTCAAGGACTAAGGTTACTCCTTTCGGTGCCTCTATAACTTCTTTCAATAAAGGAATCTGAACCATGATTCACACCTCAGTAAACATAGGCCAGAAGCCTGCCACCGATACCCAGTTCTTTTGCTTTCGTATGGGACATTATACCCTCGGTGGTCGAAACTATAAGTATTCCGAAATTCTTTGCTGGAAGAAAACGTTTTTCAAACTTCTCAAACTCAAGAGCTCCAACAGGATATCTCGGTCTTATAATTCCACAATCATTTATCTTTCCATTGAGCTGGACTCTGAAAATTCCTGCTTTTCCATCATCGATATACTCAAATTCACCTATATAGTTCTGCTCCTGTATTACTTTAAACACATTACCAATAACTTTTGAAGAAGGTCTGATAATACAGTTCATGTTGCCTGTATACTCATTATTTTTCAGGTTGGATAACGCATCTGCCAGTGGATCTATCTGCATTTAATCGCACCTCACTCATATTTTTTAAATCCAATGTCTCTAGCAATTTCTCTGAAACAATGTCTGCAAATATAAAGCCCATATCTCCTTATAACAGGGCCATGAGAACCACATCTTCTGCACTTTCTTGTGCCTTTGCCCACTTTCTTTTTCTCTTCCATAATTTCAATCCTCCACCACGACATTAAACTCTTTTTTGATGAATTCTATGGCATCATCTTTACTTACAAGGTGCCTTTTTCCTATTTTTGCCCTGTTCAGTGTTCTTTTCTTCACTCTATAACCTGGCCTCTCTATAGAAATATTTACATCCATTCCAAAGATGCCAACATTTGGGTCATACTTTACTTTAGGGATATCTATGTGTTCTCTTATGCCAAAGGAGAAGTTTCCCAATTGGTCGAAGTTGCTGGATTTAATTCTTCTGTCCTTTGCCTCAAGGGCTCGCTTCAGAAAATCCATAGCCTTTTCATTTCTGAGAGTCACCTTACATGCTATAGGTAAACCCGTTCTTATTCCAAAGGGTTGAATCGCTTTTGTTGCCATTCTGCGTACAGGTTTCTGCCCTGTAAGCTGCTCCATAAGCTTCTCTGCTGTTGCCAGTCTTTTTCCACCTTCACCCACGCCCATATTTACTGTAACAGCGGCAATCTTCAAGTTTCTCATTGTGTTCATGGAAACACCACCTCAGGCAGAACAGGGCTTTCTTCACCTATAATAAAAACATATTCCTCTATGGTCTCGAAAGCTGTGCCATCATTTCCTTCAAGGACAACCTCATTGGGTATTGTGCTTCTTATCTTCTTTATCTCCTTAATTCTGGCTATCTCACCTCTATGGGAGCCACCTGTGATATAGGCAAGACTGCCCTCATTATATTTTATATGTTTTTCAATCTCCTTATTAGCCAGACTGACAACAAGGGTATCCCTGGTGCCATAGATATCTTCCTCCGGATCTCTTGAATCCTTCACAGGGATTAACAGGTTTGTTCCGTCATGAAGATTGAGCTGAAGATTTCCACCCCTGAGGATTGTCTTGTTTCTTATCTTATAGAGTTTTGTTCTGGATGCATCCTTGCTTATATCTTCAAAAACAATCTTACCCTTCCTGTTTATCATAACTATCTTTAGAATCTCAGCCTCTGGAATTTCAAGGATATCCATCAAACCTATTGGGAATTTGTGGTCTTTCCTGACTTTGGCATCCACAAGAACTTTTCCACTCTTTATAATCTTTTTTGTTTCTCTTGCGTTTGTAGCAAGACCCAGCATATCACGTATAGCTATGAGAAGGGGTACTGATGTTTCATAATTATGAGGCCCTGGAGAGGGCTTAACTATGAACTTATGCTCTTTCCTGGGGATCTGTAGAGTTCTTGGTGCCATCAATCTTTTAGCGTGTCTGCTCATTTTTACTACCTCTCAAGTACCTTTTTTCTTTTTTCATCTTTGAGCTCCAGCCTGGTTATCATAACATTGGATGGATGAACTGGATAAAAACGGTCACTGCCGTCAGCTTTGGCAATGGTTACACCTGCAACATATATTCTGCTCTTCTTCAGGAGTACCTTCTGCACAACGCCTTCCGTACCTTTATTATCTCCTCTCATTATTCTCACAGTATCTTCTTTGCGCACTGGGAGGTTCCTGATGCCATATTCCTCACTCAGTTTTTTACTCATATGAGCTCTAAGAAACCTGTGTTTCTTGTGCAGAGAAGCAGCAAAGAAGGCTTTTCTCTGCTTACCTGGCTTTTTTGTTACCATTAAAATCACCTATACAATTATACTGGCAGCACTGGCAAGCTGCTGCCATCTTTCAACAGCCTCTTTGGCTACTGCACCTTTTATCTCAGAGCCCTTTGGCTCACCCTTTTCATTGGTTATTACTGCAGCATTGTCTTCAAAACATATTCTTGTGCCATCTCTTCTTCTGTATTCCTTTCTCTGCCTAATCACTACAGCATTGAGCACCTGCTTCCTCATCTCAGGATTACCCTTCTTAACACTTGCCACAATCAGGTCGCCTACGCCTGCTGTTGGCATCCTTCGCCTGGTGCCTTTCAAACCCATTACCTGAATAACCTCTATCTCCTTGGCGCCTGTATTATCAGCCACAAAGAGTCTCGCCCCACTTGGTAGAGCCCTTGTAACCTTTGCTTTAATGGCTCTCATGAACTTGCCCCCTTTTCAATTACAACAAAGCTCTTGCCCTTGCTTATGGGTTTGCATTCCATAATTTTTACATCATCTCCAGCTTTAGCTGAGATACACTCAGGGTTGTGGGCAAATATTCTTGATCTCCTGCGTTCATAACGTTCATACTTTTTAATATATCTGAGATAGTTCTTTTCTACAACAACGCTTTTTTTCATCTTATCAGCAACAACAACACCTTTAATAATCTGACCTCTAACTTTGAGGCTACCGTGGAATGGGCATTTATCATCACTGCATCCTTTTTCAGGTTTTGATACATCTACTCCAATGTCACGCATGAATCTCACCTCTTTATTCTATCCTCAGGCCTGGCAAGTATTTTCCTGCCTTCAACCTTAACTTCATCATCCTCAATCTTGAAAAGAAATACTGAGTGCTCCTTCGGAATCTTCTTGAGCTTACCTTCCACATCAATATGAAGCATATTTCTTGTCTCATATACAACAGTACCCGTGAGCCCGATAATAGTAGAATCACCTGACTCAACAACAGTACATGTGAGACCTATGAGTTCGTGTTTCACGATATTGTTATGTGTTCTCATTTCAGCTTCCTTTCCTTGAGATTTCACTCATTATTGTATGGATTCTTGCTATGGTACGCTTTATCTCCTGAATCCTTCCAGGATTTTCCGGCGCACCGCCTGCAGCCTTCTTAGAACGCTCACTGAAAAGTTCCTGATGTAATTCCTTCAGCTTTTCTTCCATCTCTTCATAATTAAGTTCTCTGATTTCATCTGCTCTCAGAATGGCCACAGTCACTCCACCTCCTTCTTATCTTCTTCTACTTTCTGCTCTTCTTCTCCTTTACCACTGCTGGGGGCTATATCTTCTTCCTTAGCTTCAGCTTCCTGCTCTATGATTTCCTCTATGATTTCCTTTACTTCTTCTCTCTCCATCGCCACTTCATCTTTTTCCTCTTCAAATTTTATGTCTCTTATTTCGATATCGTCAGGTAACTTCACACCGGGTGGCATTATCTTTACCTTGACACCGATAACTCCTGGCTTTGGAGCGGCAATAGCGTAACCAATTCTGACGAATTTTATGGCTGGCTCGCCGCAGTGTTTTAGAAAACCATCCATAAACTTCACTGTTTTTGACCTTTCACCTGTAAGCTTTCCGGAAATTGTTATTTCGACACCCCTTGCACCTGATTCTCTTATCTGCCTCAGAGCGGTATAGGCAGCTCTCCTGAAGTTTATTCCACGTTCGAGGCCATCAGCTACCTGCTTTGCCATAACTACAGGGTTGAGTTCAGGAATTTCGAGTTCATTCACCTCTACCTGAGGATTCTGCAGACCAAAGCGTGTTCTGAGTATTGTTGTGAGCTTTCTTATAGCAATGCCTTTTTTACCTATCACTATACCTGGCCTTCTTGCCTGTAGAATGACCCTTGTACCCAGTGGGGTTCTCTGAATATCAATCTCACCTATACCAGCTCTGCTCAATTCGCTGAGAAGGTACTCCTTGACCTCAAGTTTTCTTAGATTATCCTGAATAAATTTCCCCTCAAGAGCCATAATATCACCTTTCCTCCAGTATTATCTGAACATGAGTTGTCTGGGTGTTACTTGGTGAAGCCCTGCCATATGCCCTGGACCTGAAGCCCCTTATTATCGGCCCTCTCTGGGCAATAATATGCTTTACATAGAGTTTATCCACATCCATACCCTTATACTCTGCATTTTTTTCTGCACTTTCGAGAAGTTCAAGAAAGTGCTGGGAAGCTTTTTTAGGATATCTTCCAGCATCTGCCTTAACAAGGTCACTTCTATGGGCTACACCCTTCTTGAATCGCTTAAGAGGCAGAGAGCGCCTCTGTTCTATTATATCATCAAGATAATTTTTAGCCTGGGTGAGCTTCTTTCCTCTGACCTCTCTCGCAAGTTCAATGCTCCATTTGGGTGAGATTCTCAAAGCTCTTCCTGTAACTTTTGCAACTCCATTTTCATCTTCAATTTTAAAGGAATATCCTATTTTTGACATCTTAAATCACCCTTACTTGAGAGGTACATACATACTTGACCTTGTAGCACCCATACCTGGGGAACCGTGCTGTACTCTTCTCCTTGTGAGAGCAAACTCACCAAGGTAATGACCTACCATCTCTTCCTGGATATCAACTCTCTGGAACTCTTTTCCATTGTAGACCTCTATAGTTAAACCTACCATATCGGGTAGGATTATCATATCTCTCGTATGTGTTCTCAGCCTGACCCTTTCTTTTGTTCTTGATTGTTTTATCTTCTCAAGAAGCTTTTTATGTCTCTGCGAAAGACCTCGATTTAAAGTGCGCCTCTGTCTTGCAGGGAGAAGCTCTATGAAATTATCCACCCCCATTTCCTTAAGTTCTTCAAGGGTGTTACCGTGATATTTAAAAACTTTTCTTGCCATATCTATCTCCTTCCTGTACGTCTGGCTGCTATAAGTCCAACCTTCCTGCCTGGAGGCATTCTCCTTGAAACTGTTGTTGGCTTACCTGGAGAGTGTGAACCACCACCAAATGGGTGATTTATAGCATTCATAGCCACTTTCCTTACAACAGGCCAGTATTTTGCCTTTGGTTTAATCATGTGATAATGTTTACCTGCCTTCATCACAGGTTTATCCAATCTGCCTCCTCCTGCAACCACACCCACTGTTGCTCTGCATCTAGATTTCATTGTCTTGAGGCTGCCGCTGGGAAGCTGCACTGTTACATTATCACCCTCATGATTTATAACAAGAGCATAGTTGCCTGAGGCTCTTACAAGAGAACCATAATCGCCAGGGGTATTCTCTATATTACATACAGGCGTGCCGTCTGGCATATTGGCAAGAGGTAGAACATTCCCAAAAGATATCTTTGCCTTTACTCCAATCTCAACAGTGTCTCCAACTTTAATGCCTTCTATACCAAGCATATAACCTTTGCCACTTTCTTTGTATTCTACACATAGAAGAGGAGCGCTCCTTTCAGGTGCAGGAATTATGTCTTTAACAACAGCTTCTACCTTGTCTTTCTTCTCTGCCTCGTCATATCTCCTGTACTTTAAATCAACAACATATCTGTGGGAAGGAGCTCTATAAGTGCTCCCACCATGCCCACGTCTCTGAGATGTAATACGCTTGCCCATAAATACCACCTAAAATATTCCAATCCTTGTAGCTATTTCTTCTGCCTTAAACTCTGGAGCAAGCCTTACGAAAGCTTTTTTCTCGCCTTTTGGTGTGATTAAAGTTCTGACGCTTGTAACTTTAACTTCATATAGGCTTTCCACTGCTTCCTTTATCTGCCTCTTATTTGCCTGCCTCTTAACCATGAACACGAATCTGTTCTCAGTCTCCAGAGTTTTCATTGTTTTTTCTGTTACAGTAGGATAAATTATGATTTCCTCATGATGCATTATGATAACCTCCCTTCAATATCTTTCAGAGCACTCTCAGTATAAATACAGAGTCTCCCTGGATGTGTACCTGGTGCCAGATCTTCCGGACTGACATTCTTTGCAAGGACAACATCAACGCCAGGGAAGTTTCCTGCACCTCTGGAGATTCCTTTATCCTCGCCCACAACTATTAGCAGAGATTTCTTCTTTCTATATTTTCTGCCTCGCATTTTGCCTTTGCCAACCCTAATCTTTCTGACTCTTGCCCTTTCAATATCTTCAGTTACGCCAACAGTTTCAAAAAATTCTTTTACATCCTTTGCCTTTGAAATCTCTTCAAGAGAGTCTTCTACAACAAGTGGAATCTCCTTTACATTGCCGATTCTGTGACCTCTCGCTTCAACTATCTCCCTTAAAGTTGTGGCTGCAAGAGCTGAAGCAGTGGCAAGCTTCTTCTCCTTTTTGTTTACCTTCTCATAGAGATTCCTCTCAACAGTGGGAGGATGGGCTCTTCTTCCGCCAACCGTACCGGGAGCAAAGGCAGCCCTACCTGCAGCAGAATATCTTGAACCCTTGACTCTGGGAACTCTTGACGCACCATGCCCGGGTCCCCATGAGGCTGCAGATGTCCTTTTACCTGCAAGACGATTGGGAGCTTTGGGCTGAAGCCTGTGAGATTGCTGAGCTAAAACCGCCCTTTTAATCAAGTCATACCTCACCGGCGTATCAAATCCCACAGGTAAGTCAACCTCTCCTTTTTTATCACCTTTAATTGAATAAATATTGAGCTTCATTGTCATTGTCATACACCCTGCTTGGATTCCAGGCTTATGTAATTAATTTCAGGCTTCTTTACAGTTCCACCTGTTTTCTTTTTCCTTATACCTTGTCTGAACCTGACAAGATGTTTTCTCGGCCCAGCTATCGAACCATCTACCAGTATATAATCATTCTTAACAATACCATAGCTCAGAAAACCACCTTTAGGGGTTATGTCTATTGGATTATCACCGGTTACTATATTGAGTATTCTCTTATTGTATTCTGTTCTGTGATGGTAACCCATCTGTCCACTCTGGGGCACACGCCACATCATGGCAGAAGGTGTTGTAGGACCAAGGTTTCCTGCAGTCCTTCTCCCATTTCTTGTCTTTCTTGGCAGATGTTTGGTTCCCCAGCGTTTGAGAGTACCCTGAAAACCCTTGCCTTTAGTGATACCCATAAAATCAACATATTCGCCATCCTGAAAAATATCACCTATACTAATGGTTCCGCCCAGTTTATTCTTTACCAGTTCAAAGGCTTCCTTAACATTTCCTGAAACAGAATACTCCATAATCTCAGGCTTCTTCTGTCCTATTCCTGTAAGCCATGGCTGGGTGTGTACTAAAGCCCTGACCTCGACGGTTTCGTCAAGAAGGCTCTCCAAATCTTCTATGCTCTTTTCATTCTTCTTGGGCACCAATACAGCTCTTGAAAATTGTTTTGCAAGTTCTTTTACCCAGAATTCATCCAGAACATAGAGCCCATAGGTGTTTCTGCCGTAAAGTCTCACTCCAAAGATGGCAAGAGGAGGGGTTTCAATCACAGTTACAGCTCTTGTTATTTCTTCACCGGAAGATATGCTATCCTTTCTATCATCTATTATTACAACATGGGTCATTCCAGCTTTGTAACCAGCAAACCCAAGAAGTTTTACCTCATTGATATTAGGCCAACTCCTTATTTTCGGAATTGGAGAGGCAACTTTCTTCCTTGGACTGTAGCCTAATGAACCTCTACGTGGATGGTGTGCCTTTGTCATTTTTTCACCTCATTTCAAATAACCTTGACATCCTACAGAAGCCAATAAATGCCTGTTTCAGGCCTGTAGATATCTCATAAAGGAAAGTTTGATATATAGTTTTGGTCAGGTTAGGGGGATAATCATCTATAACAAGAAAAAGGATATTGAAAAGAGACATGCTGACTCAACCAGACGAATGACTTAAGTTAAGTGATTGCCCCAAAAGCAAAGCTAAAAAAGGAGAGTAGTTATTGTTATTCAATCACTCCTGCCTGTATATAACCTTAGGAGTTGAAAACTCTATTTTTTCTTTTTCAAATTCCTTTATAATCTGGGCAATTATTTTTGATTTTGTAATCCTCATTTTTTTAGGAGTGTCTACATAGAAGCGCAGCTCTATCAAAGCATCATATTCCCTTATGTTTCTTAACACAAACTGTGGCTTTTTACCTCCTTCTGAGTAAACCCCAGGGTCCTCCTCAGCAATTTTTTCTACGAGTTCCATCCCCCTTTTTATCATATCCAGGCAAGAAGACCCACCTCCTTCAGGGGTGGGATGAATTGCCCCATTACAATTTTAAAACTGTATTCCTTTTCCATATTTTACCAACTCCACTTTCTTAACATTGGTATTAATAATTTTACCTGCTTTGGTTACCAATCTGACCCATTTACCATAACTGAACCCTCCTTTGACTTTACATAGTATTTTCTTATATTTCACTAAGTCATTGGGCTGTAATTCATATCTCTGTCGTCTGATAGAGGGTTTGAAACCCACCCTATTGGTTTGAATACTTCTGTTATTCCTTCTGGTTTGTGTTGCCATATACAGTTTACTTCTGCT
>BDTY01000060.1 GCA_002897955.1 archaeon BMS3Bbin15 | reverse complement strand
CAACAATAGGGGCGAGTAGAGCAATATCATTCGCAGCTCTGGCAGAACCAACCCTTATCATTGTATTCTTCGGTGTAGCCCTTATAACTTCAACAAACAATCCCTTCATAACAACTCAGGTGCTCTCAACAAAGGTAAACTGGATTCTATCACCTACGCACCTCCTTATAATCGTATCTTTTTTCATGTTGCTTCTATTTGAGACAGGAAAAATCCCAATTGAAGCTGAGGGACTTATGGAATTAGGAATGCTCGACGAAGCCAAACTGATGGAATATTCAGGTATTCAGTATGCCATGCTCAAATGGGGTTCATATATGAAGCAGTTTATATTCATGTCTATTTTCCTTAATATATTCACATTCCCGTGGGGTGTTGCAATGGGATATTCAGCCGTTTCTATAGGTATTGGTATTGTTTCCCTGCTGGTAAAAATGCTCTTCCTCATAGGTGTACTGGTCGCTGTTGAAGAAACATATGCAAAGCTGAGGCTTTTCAAAATACTTGATTATCTGGCTATATCATTTTCACTTGCGCTACTCTCTATAATCTCCTTTTTCCTTTTTGGAGGTATTGCACTATGATTTCTGTTGCAATAGAATTTATCGGCACTCTTATAATCCTCACAGCCTTTGAAATGCTCGGGCAAAGCTATATCAAGCCACTTATAAACACCATGGCATTCCAGTCAGTCCTGCTTGCAATTTTAATTGCAATAATTGGATTTCAAAGAGGGTCGCTGGAATTAATTATACTTGCAATTCTGACGCTTGTTGTCAGGGGTTATATCATCCCACATGTGATGAAGTGGAATATAAGAGGCAATAAGATATGGGATTACAGAGAAATGACAACAGGAGTCCCAGCACTGGTTATAACAGGAATATTCCTTACCATTATTGGTTACGGCTTATATCAGACTGCCTTTTACCCATTGTTTAAAATAAAAGGCGGAGCATTGCCCATAATACTCCTGCTTCTTGGCTTCCTTCTCATAATAGCGAGAAAGAATGCTCTGGCACAGATGGTGGGATATATTATTGAGGAAAATGCTCTGCTCTACGCCGGAACTATGTTAATCCCTCTTTCCTTTATTCTTGAAGCAGGAGTACTGCTGGATGTGATAGGACTTATACTTCTTGGAGTGATACTGGCTGAGGAAAGAGAATATGGAATACTTGAGATAGAGGAGTTAAAAGGATGATAGGTTTACTTTGGTTTCTGATTATTTTTCCACTTGGCGGAGCGTTACTCTCCCTGTTACCAAATCCAAAAGTTAAAGAAAGCTCGACATTATTCGCTTCTCTTATAACCACAGTTTTATCTATTTACATAATAGTGAAAGCTCTTAGAGGGGATATTGCAGAAGGCTGGATGTTTGTCGATATATACTCTGCAATAATAATACTGCTGATTTCGTGTGTGTATTTACTCTCATCCGCGTATTCTGTGTACTTCCTGAAAACTGTCAAAGAGACCTTCATAAGTGTTGACTTCTACTATTCACTTCTGAACCTGTTTGCACTGAGTATGCTGTTTACTGCAGTTTCAGCCAATATTGGTCTTATGTGGATTGGACTTGAGACTTCAACAGTCGTAAGTGCACTGTTAATCGTTCTTGAAAAGAAGAAAGCTGGAGCAGAGGCTGCCTGGAGGTATGCTATCATAGCATCTGCAGGGATGGGTATTGCCCTGCTCTCAATTATAGTTATACAGTTTGTAGGAAAAACGCTTATATGGTATAATGTTAGGCTGTCACCCTTTGCCGCTTCTGTCGCCTTAGCACTCGCACTCGTCGGTTTTGGAACGAAAATAGGTCTGTTTCCAATGCACACATGGTTACCGGATGCCCACGGGTCTGCTCCCCCTCCCATAAGTGCAATGTTATCAGCAACGTTACTTCCCGTAGCATTATTAACCTATTTCCGTATTTTCTCAATAGCTATTGCAAGCAGGGCATATCATGCTGTAGGTTTAACTGCATTTTTCGGAGCTATAACCGCTCTTGTAGCCTCTATTCTAATTATTCAACAGCAGAATTTCAAGAGGTTGTTTGCATATTCAACCATGGACGTTATGGGTATAGCGGTCGCAGGGCTTGCTTTTGGCGGAAAAGCGGCTGAAGCCTCCTTTTTACTTCTAATTGTGCATGCCTTTGCTAAGTCAGGACTGTTTTTTGGCAGTGGTAATATAATTGCTGCATATAAAACAAAGAAAATTGAGAATGTTAGAGGTCTGCTCAACTCCACACAGTTTACAGGTATAACAATGGTGCTGGGAGCCTTTGCTGTTACAGGAGCGCCTCCCTTTGCATCCTTCATAGCCGAGCTTGTAATCCTGAGCTATTCATTTAAAATGCCTTTAATAACTGCCATGCTTGCAATATCAATATTCACATCTTTCCTTGCTTTAAATTACCATGTAGCGAAAATGAGCTTTGGAGATGCAAAGATAAATAAGATACCTGTAGGTGCGGAAATTATTCCCTTTTTATCTGTTGCAATAGCCCTTGTGTTCAGCCTTGGTGTGTGGATATATATAGAGGTGATGTTATGACCATTGAGATAACAGAATCCGAACTGTTTTCCTATGCAAAAAATAAAAAATACTCACTTACAGCCTGTTTCCCTAAAAAAGACACGGAAATCTATGTATGGACGGATTATACCAGCGGCTCTACAGAATTTGTAACGACAGGTTCTCCAGAGATTGATACGGATAAAGCTCCGGGTCAGATGGGTTTGAGTGGTCGGTTTGCTCTTCCTCCCGAAGCGAATATGGGTGAGATAAGACCTGTGCTTCATGCCCTGTCAGGAAATTACAATGCTTACTGTAAAGAATGCCCTGATGACGCTTTTAAACTTCATTATGGCCCGGTATCATCTGGCTTATGGGAATCCGGGGCTTTTAAAATTCTCAGCTACGGAGAGAGGATTCTAAATGTTGCTCCTGACCTGGGATACAAACACAGAGCCATAGAGGAAAAAATCTGCGGCATGAATGTAAAAGACGCTCTTCTTCTGATTGAAAGGCTGTGTGGCACATTTTCGGTTGCATATTCCAATGCATTCTGCAGTGCAGTTGAAGAGAGTATTCCGGCAAGAGCAGAGGCTATAAGAATAATAGCACTAGAACTTGAAAGAATATACAACCATATCCATGCAATACAGAGGCTGACAACAGCAGCTTCACAGAGTGTTGCAGCAGCTCAATTTTCCGCTCTGGAAGAAGATGTCCTGAGGCTTAATGCAAAGCTCTTCAGACACCGCTACTCATTTGGTCTTAACATTCCCGGCGGTGTGAGAAGAGATATTGACACTGAAATTCTGCCAGATAAGATTAAAGACATTAAAATAGAATTTGATAAGCTTGTGGAACAGCTCATAACATCAAAGATATTCATAGACAGGCTTCACAACACAGCTATCTTGAATGTAGAAGACATTATACGTCTGGACACAATAGGAATACCAGCCAGGGCTTCGGGAGTAGGAAGAGATGTCAGGGGCTTTAACAGTACTTATACAGATACGCCTTTCAGAGTTGCAGTTGAAGAAGATGGCGATGCTCTTGCAAGGATGATGGTAAGGGTAGCAGAGATAAGAAATTCAGTGGAAATAATCAAATTCCTTGCAGAAAATCTACCACAAACAGAGCTGAAAACCGATGTTGACGCCAGTGGATTCCTCTACGGAAGGTCAGAGGCCCCTCCAGGTGATGTCCTGACTGCACTTGAAGTTAAAAATGGAATAATAAAATGGGCTGGAATAAGGTCCCCCTCTACAATAAACTATCCAGCTTTTGCTGTTGCGATTGAAGGAAATATCTTCACGGATTTTTCTTTTGGTATAGAGAGCTTTGGTCTCAGCTTTGCTGATTCGGACAGGTGAATACCATGTGGGTTATAAAAGGACTGCGCAAAGGAATAATTACAACAAAATATCCTGATGAAAAACCAACCAAGGATGAAGTTTCAGGAATAGGCGTACCTGTCCACAGGCATGGAGATGTCAAAGCTGCAAGGGATGTTTGCCCGACAGATGCTATCAGCGAAGCTCCTGACTTTTATAAATGCATATTCTGCCAGAGATGTGAAGATTACGGGTTTGAAATGACAGAAAATGTAGAAATTGCAGAAGTAAAGAGAAAGCTGCCATTCTCTGGCTCCGTTCACATATTCCTTGTAGATGCAGGCTCATGTAATGCATGTAACAGGGAACTTGATATGCTTACCAACCCTTACTATGATTTACATAGACTTGGGTTCTTCTTCACACCGACACCGAGGCATGCAGATATAATGTTCGTTATAGGCAAGGTCACCGACAGAATGGTGGAGCCAATGCTGAAAGCGTATGAAGCCATGCCGGAGCCGAAGATTGTTGTTGCTGCCGGCAGCTGTGCCACGAGTGGCGGAATTTTTGGTGATGAAGGAGTGGATAAATATATCAATGTAGATGCGAAAATATCTGGCTGTCCTCCTTCACCCATAGGACTGTTATACGGCCTTCTTAAAACATACAGGAGGAAATAAGCATGGCGATGAATATTTTATATTACATTATAATTCTTTTTATATCAGCTTCAGCATTTGCGGTTTTATCCAAAAAGATTACATATATTATCTCCGCCCTGGGGAGTGTCTGGTTGATATATCTGGCAATTTCAGGAAGTTTGTCTGATTATGCCTTTCTTCCATACTTCCTGCTTCTGTCCTCAATAGTCTGGCTCTCGGCAAGTGTATATTCCATAGGATATGACCATTATGGAAGGAGACTTGCATCAACCTTTGCATTAACCATAGCTTCCATGCTTCTGATACTTGTCAGCAGAGACGCCCTTTCATTTCTTATAGGATGGGAAGGTATGACTATAGCGTCTTTTCTGGCAATATCGGCAAGAAAAGATAGTATGAGAGCTGCATATGTATTCCTTGCTTTTGGAGAGCTCAGCACAATGCTTTTGATGCTGAGCTTTGCACTTGCGCTGGGAACAACTCACAGTATTTTTTTCTCTGCCTGGAAGGGTTCAAATATGTGGGATATAATATTCTTATTTGCTCTTTTCGGCTTTGCTGTTAAAATGGCTGTATTCCCATTTCATATCTGGCTACCCCCGGCACATTCAACTGCGCCTTCAAACATGTCGGCATTGTTGAGTGCAGTCCTTACCCTTATGGGTGTTTACGGCATAGTCATGATGCTCAGCATACAGGTGCCGTCCGTATGGGTCTCTGCTGTTATGCTTGTCCTTGGAGGGATTACAGCTGCAATCGGCTCACTTCACGCTGCGACTTCCGAAAAGGTAAAGGAACTTCCGGCTTACAGTACAATTGAAAATGACGGTATTATATTTGTTTTACTTGGCGCTTACATAATCGCCGTATACCACCATAACTCTGTCCTTTCCGCCTTCACAATGCTTACCGTTCTGTTTTATGCCTTTTTCCATAGTATATCCAAAGCCCTGCTCTTCTTCACAGCAGGTCTGGTTGAAAAGTTCTCTCCGAATCTCAATGAGCTTAAGGATGTAAAATTAAGCGATATAAGTGTTACTTCAGGCTATATTGCAGCTTTATCACTTGCAGCAATTCCTCCCCTGCCAGGATTCATAGCTGAATGGATGGCTCTCGAAGCTCTTTTCCAGTCTTTTGAGATTCCATCCGTTAAATATAAAATACTCATAGTATCTGTAGGTGCTGTGGTAGCTCTGGCTGCAGGAATTGCAACAATTTCAATGACCAAGATGATTTCTTACAGTTTTAAAAGGTCAACCGGAAGGAAAATAAGCATGGTAGATGCCGGAATGCTAATTCTTCTCTCAGTAATCCTTATAATTTCTGTATTTCCACAGAGTCTGATAGATTTTGTCTCACAGCCAGTTTACAGTTTAACTGGTGTTAACCCGGTAGTTAGTTTAATTGGAGGTGCTCTGGCAATTCCAAAGGGTTTTTTGATTTTATCAGGAGAAAAGTTTGGAGGAATGTCCCCTACCTTCGTTTTTGTCTTCCTTATTGTTCTCGTCTCCTTGTTATACGGGATTTCAAAGAGAAAGGTAAGGTATACCGAAGCCTGGGCAGGTGGCGGAGAAGGCGGCGACTACAACTCACTATCCTATTCAATGATTCTGAGGTATACCCTGAAGGGATTCTACAGGACAAGGGAGGAAGGATGCAGAGTTATATGGGGTGATATATTCGAAAAGGGATATGTGGTAACAGCAAAGAGCATAAGATATGCCTCCAACATATTCAGATTATATCTTATGAATGGAAACATAGGAGTATATATTTTATATATAGTCACTGCAATGTTTCTCACAATATTATATGTTACAGGAGGCTTTCCATATGTTCACTAAGATGCTTCTGGCATTTGACGGCTCGGGTGGGTCATACAAGGCACTGAAAACGGCCATAGAGCTGACAAGACAGCATAACTCTATGCTTTGTATTATAACAGTTGCCTTGATTCCAGAGTTTGCCGAAGTAAGAAACGGCTATAATGAAGAGAAGGAAAAGGCTGAAAAATATTATTCAAGGTTCTTAAGGTATGCCAGCGAAATATCTGAGAAAAGTGGAATAAAACCAGTAACTTACTTTGAACTTGGAAAACCTACTGAAGAAATAGTAAAAAAGGCAAACGAGATTAATGCAGACCTCATAGTTCTTGGTGTAAACACAGAGCATCCCCTGAAGAGGAGATTCCTGGGGGGTACGGGAGACCCTGTAGTTGACTATGCAAGCTGTTCTGTTCTGATTGTGAAATAGACCTTTTTAAATATGCGGGGGATGGGATTCGAACCCACGTAGGCACTTAGCCAGCAGATCTTAAGTCTGCCCCCTTTGGCCGCTCGGGTACCCCCGCTCGCTCATGCTCAGGAGATTAAAGGATTGTTAACGTTGGGGTTGAAACTAATAGGAGAGAAATAAAGCCCTTCTCCAATTTCAGGTCTAAAAAGAGACGGTAATTCAGGTTCACCTTCACTTTGAATATAAACAATTCCCATATATTAATTTTTGCACATTAACATATAAAAGTTTTCATAAATCCCATATAAAAATCAGGGGGTTTTATATATTTCCACTATTCTCTCAGGTGATGGGGTGGAAAAATGAAAGGCTATAACTTAACATTACTTACCAGCTAAAATCTGCGAGGCTATGGATATTGAGAAAGGAACAGAAATTAAAATAACTATAGCAGGAAAGGACAGTCTTTTGTTGAAGATAGTAAGGTGAGGCCTTATAATTCATGTGTAATGTTTCTATAAGGCTCTGTATTGAACAAATGCACGCTTGCAGGTTTTACCTAACGGATTTTTTAAATTGCTTAAATCTTAAATTTTTTGGTAATGTTTTAAGTTTTCTGAAATTAAAACATATGTCTCAATAACCCTAAGAATTTAACTTTACTATGAAAAATTTCCATACCAGCTCCTTTGGCAATTCCCTTACACACTTTCCTAAACTTTTCCTGTGACATTCCACCAATCTTTTTATACAACATTTTACTTATATCGACTTCCTTTAACAGTTCTGACTTAACGTAATTATCATAATCGCTTAAAGAACCTTTTGCTGCTGCTATTCCAGATTCTCTTCCTGACGCTATCGCAAAATGTGCACCGGCTTCAACTGTGTAATTCATCAACCCTGCAGCTTCCCCTACGATTGCCACATTATCATGAGTAAAATGTTTTACTCTATCCAATGGCAAAATACCAGCACCTCTTTTCTTTCCTACCTCATTGTAATTTATAGAAATTTTTAAGTTTTTTTGAAAAAAAGTTTTTATATCCTTAAATTTTGGAACTTCTCGTGTTTTGTTTTCCCAACCAATACCAATATTTGTTTTATCTTCTGTTTTTGGGAATAACCACACATATCCATGATTATCAGAAGTTGTCCACCAAAAATGTAAATCCTTATCAAAATACTCTGAAAAATCTCCAGAAACATCATAGTATAAAGCAGCTGCTTGAGGTCTGATTTTTTCAAAGTAACCCTCATAACCACTCTGCGAAGGAAAGCCTGATGCATCAATAACATAATCATAATCCTTGACTGTCTCAGTTATCAATTTACTCTCACCAAGATTAAATTTCACACCATAATCCTTAGCGGTATCATACATTTTCTTCTGAATTGCCGCTCTTTCAGTAACCCATAGGCTATCACGTGGTAATGGTATAGCAATGTTTTCATCTGAAAAATGAAAAATGAAATTTTTAGCTGCATAATACCTACAATTTTTAGGTGGAGTTTCAACACCGTACCAGCCTGAAGTGTATATCTCTCCGCAGGCAAACTGTGTTATATCCGTCTTTTTCTCATATACTTTTACCCCAGCTCCTTCTTTCGCCGCCGATATTGCAGCGCTCAACCCCGAATAACTTGCTCCGATTATTCCTACAGTTTTTTCCATAATATCGCCTTATTTATAGCAGGACACGCAACGTCTGTCCTCTCTTGCCAGAGAGTAAGTCTTCTTCGGTGGTGTTACCAGTCAGTACTGTGCGAGACATACTAATCAATCTGTTACCCCCATATAAAAAACAAATATCCTACTTCAGTGAAGGAGAGATAGTTTAAAAATGTCATCGTCAATGCTGTCTATCAGGGCGCGCAGATATTCCCCGGTCTCCCTGATTTTCTTAATCTGTTTTTAATACCACGCACCTTTGATATCCTGAGCCAGGGCTTGGGGAATTGACGGGTCCTTACCAGAACTTCCACCAGGGCTTCTTATTGGACACTTTCATGGTCTTATGCGTGGGCATCTCCATCTCGTGGTGCATGCCCTCCATCTTATCCTTTGCATTCGATACATCAGTTGAGCTACTATCTTCACTTCCGCATCCGCATCCCATTATATCCACACTCCATTATAGTATTTTATCTTTAGCATACTGTATGTTATATACTGTAGAATTGATATACTTTATTCTTTACAAAATGTAAAATAAAAAGTTAAATCTTTTCCCCATCATAAGATATAATAAATAAGTCCCATCTTTAACAAAACAGCTTTTTCCTGTTTCATGCTTCTTCAAGTAAGTTCTTGTTTACAAACTCAAGTCATGGCATTGCAAGCACGCCTCTGGCATAGGACCGAAGACAATTATTTTCTCCACCTTAGAAGAGTAATTAGTTTTAATTCTCTGAATGAACTCTTCCAGAGCTTTTTTCTGATGTTCTGACTCATCTAAACACCCGCTTAAAAAGGTATAAAAAACGCGAGAGCTGCAGCTCTAATTTATATCCTATTCCTGATGTTAGTTCAGCCCACTTTTTATATGAAGTACAGGGTTGTCATTGAAGTGGATGAGGATGGTATATACGTTGCCAGTGTGTCCTCTCTACCAGGGTGCATTTCTCAGGGTAAAACCAGGGAGGAAGCATTAAAGAACATTCAGGATGCGATTAAGGGCTACTTGGAAAGCCTGAAAAAGCACGGCG
Organism: archaeon BMS3Bbin15; assembly: GCA_002897955.1. NCBI lineage: Archaea > archaeon BMS3Bbin15. The sequence continues at coordinate 2,121 of BDTY01000060.1, read as the reverse complement.
AACCTATCCCACCTGATTGAGGAAAATTGATTATGAAGATATAAAATGAGAAATACAACAGAAGCAAAAAGCGGTATAATCTTGTAAAATATTAATGTGCGGATATATGGCGGGTGTATGATATGAGTGAAGCAATATGTAGATATGGCTGCAAGGATTGAGTTAAAACTTTTTAAATTATTCAATATTATCTTCAATTATTGTTTCTTGAGTAATCTCTTTTGTCAATTTGATTTCTTCAGTTATCTGTTTTCGCTTCCATGTTCCTTTCTTAAACCAAACGATTGTTATAATTGCGGCAATAATATTAGTTGCCGGAAACGCTATCCATAAACCAACCTCTGCAAATGCTGTGTGCTTTGATAAAACATAAGCTAAAGGAACTCTTAAAACCCACAGGGATATTATGGATAAAACCATAGAAATCATAGTATTTCCGGAACCTCTAAAAGCACCGCTCAAAGCCATTTGTATCCCGATAAAACCAAAAGTTAAAGCCATTATTTTAATAAACAAAGCGCTTGTCTGAATAGTTTGCAACTCTCCCGGAATAAAAAATGCAGCAATTTGTTTCGCAAATAAGAATGTGATTATTCCTGCGAGTGTTAAAATAATAAAACCTGTTAAAGAGCTTAGTTCTGCTATTTTTTCCGCTCGTTTTATTTTACCTGCGCCAATATTCTGACCTACTAATGTTGAAGTAGCCATTGATAATCCTAACGCAGGAATGATAATAAAACTCAATATCCTGCTGCCAATTCCATATGCAGCTAAAGTAAGCGTTCCAAAAGTCGTGACTAAAAAAGTCATTATAATCATTCCCAGCGCTCTTGTTGATTGTTCAATAGAAGCAGGAAATCCAAGCCTAAACATTTTTTTTAGTAAAGGAACATCCGGTTTTAAATCGTTTAAGTGTAACTGTATTTGATGTTTTCCTTTTAGTAATATTATTATGCCGATTATTGCCGCTAATCCTTGTGTACCGATAGTGGCGACTGCTGCTCCGGCAACACCGAAAGGAGGAATAAAACCATAACCAAAGATAAATAGAGGGTCAAGAATTAAATTTAATAAAACAGTTCCAAAGACAATATACATAGGGGTTTTAACATCTCCAACGCCACGCATTAAAGACTGGAAAGCCATAAATATAAACATAAAAATCGTTCCAATAAAAGAAATTTTCAGATATACAACTGCACTTGGAAAAACGTTTGATTCAACACCCATTAACTTGACAAAAAAAGAAGACAAAAAATAACCGGCAGTGGCAAGAATGATTGAAATGATAAAAACCATCATCAATGTTTGAGATGTAATATGATTTACTGCTTTTGTATCTCCTTTTCCTTCATATTGGGCAGCAAGGATAGTACCAGCCATTGCCAGACCTCCACCCAAAGAAATAAAAAGAAAAATAAACGGAAAACTAATAGAAACTGCAGCGATTGCAACAGTTCCAAGCCGTCCAACCCAGAAAGTGTCTGTTAATTGATAGGCAGTCTGCAAAATATTCGCAAAAATAATTGGCACTGATAATGCTAGCAGAGATTTTAAAACAGACCCCTCAGTCAAGTTGCTATATTTTATTATAATCCCCTCGTATTTTGTTGAATTCACTAATTCGTAAAGCAGGGTTCGTCAATGAAAATTATCCTGGAACTATGCAGAAAAGCCTTCACAGTTTCCAGACACTTCTTCGACGACATTGTAACCATTCCACATAAAATTTCCTGATGTGGGCATGAGAAGAGTCGTTAAGATTTTAATTGTTGTGGTTTTTCCTGCCTTATTTGACCTCAGAAATCCAAATCTCTCTCCTTCCTTAACCGAAAAACTCACACCCTTTAAAGCTTTAATGCCATTATATTCCTTTGTAAAGTTGCGAGTTTCTATAATCATGACGTTACATAGATATGAAAATATATAAATGTTTCGATTTCGAACTGTTCGAAGTCGCAATATAAGAAGAGTTTATATGGTGGTCAATGATTACCCATCAGCTTATTTTCATTGTTTATTTGGCTTTTTTGTAAAAAGACCAACCGTGCCCAGGCTTTCTGTGCATTTTCTTAAGTCTCAGAAGTTAGGAGAGAACTTTCTCTTAACTTCCTCTTTCAC
>BDTY01000059.1 GCA_002897955.1 archaeon BMS3Bbin15 | reverse complement strand
ATGAGTACCTGCTGGATAGTGGCTATGATTCCTATGTAAATCATGCTGATATATGGTACCACCTGGGTGCCACACCAAGGATATACAATAGGGAGAATGCAATTATAAATAACGAGGGCACTGTGGATAGAATCGACCATTGGGTGAATAAGAAATGGAAGGAAGGTGGTAATATCCACATGCCCTTGATGGATAAACTGAGATTCCTCTATGAGCATGGAAAGGCAGAACAGGTAGGTGCTTATTTCAGGAACCAGAACCTTCTGGATGATAATTTTGGTAAATCATATAAAGAAAGAAGCGAATGCGAAAGGATTAACGATTATATCAAAGACACTGTGAAGTTCAATGTGAAAGGGATACCCAATGATTCAAAGGAACTTTACAGTAAACTCAGCTTCGTGACATACCAGATGATGATTCTTAACAATATACAAAATGGCATAGAGCCTGTTAATTCTTTTGCCAGATATTTCTGAAATTGCACTGTTAAATACAGGGAGAAGAAGTCTGAATTAGTGAAAGCCATCTAAAAATATTGGCTTTTGGTGTCTGATGCAGGGTGAGGGAGGAAGTTGACTGATTAAAAGACCACAGTTCCACTGATTTTCTATAAATTTTAGCCGGAAGATATAGGAGAAGGAGTTTCGAATTGAGATTATCCAATTAGAACCAGAGTTTTAAGGGGGTAATTGGATGGTCTCAACACTAACCTATCAAAAAACCACAAAAATTTTATATGTTTTGTAATGAAACTTTGACTATATGGAAGATCTTCTCATAATCAACAAGGCAAGACTGGAGAGTAAAAAGGTCCTCATGAGGATAGATATCAACTCGCCTCTCGAGCCAAATACAGGAATAATCCTCGATGACTCAAGATTCGCTGGACATATTCCTACAATTAAAGAACTCTCTTCATCCAGACTGGTTTTAATTGCACATCAGTCAAGACCGGGGCTTGAAGATTTCACAACTCTTGAAATGCATGCCGAGAAGTTAAGCCAGCTCCTTGGAAGAGAGGTCACATACGTTGATGATATAATCGGCAGAGCTGCCAGAGAGGATATTGGTAAGCTTGAGAATGGTGAGATTCTTCTCCTCGAAAATGTAAGATTTCTCTCAGAGGAGGTTCATCCTGCCATAGAAAAAAAGCCTCCTGAAGAACAGGCAAAAACTATATTTATAAGAAAGCTCTCTTCCTATGTTGATTTTTATATAAATGATGCCTTTGCAGTGTCTCACAGGAACCAGCCCAGTGTTGTGGGTTTTCCACAGGTACTGCCCAGCTTTGCAGGAAGACTTCTTGAAAAAGAGGTTAAAACTCTGAGTTCAATTGCAAAGTCTGAGGCAAGACCAAGGGTTTTTTCCTTTGGCGGAGCCAAGGCTAAGGCTTCATTGAAAGGAATTGCCAACGTTCTGGAGAGAGGTATAGCAGACATAGTTTTAACCTCAGGGGTAATAGGCAACCTCTTTATAATTGCAAAGGGTGTAGATATAGGGAGGGTTAACAGAGATATTACTTTAGCCAGAGACGGGGAACTTTTAAAGGAGGCAAAAAAACTTCTGAAGAAGTATGGTGATAAAATTATAACCCCATCTGACGTGGCAGTGAAAGAAAACTCTGAAAGATTGGAGGTGGATGTGAAAAATATACCCAATCTGAAGATTATGGATATTGGCATAGAAACAATAGCAAAATATACATCAATAATTAAAGAGGCTGGCGTGGTGGCTGCAAATGGTCCCTGCGGTGTATTTGAGATTGAAGGCTTTGCACTGGGCTCTGAGGAGCTTGTCATAGCTATGGCAAAAACCAGAGCTTTCACCTGTATAGGAGGAGGCCATATCGGTGCAATCACATCGAAACTGGGTCTAAAAGATAAGATATCCTTTATCAGCACAGGAGGGAAGGCTTCTCTTCTTATGATCAGTGGAGATAAACTCCCAGGCATAGAGGCTCTCAGGGAGAAAGATTCATGACAAGAGTTATTGTTGTGGCCTCGGGAAAGGGTGGAGTAGGAAAAACCACCATAGCAGCCAATCTGGCTGTGGCCCTTTCACTTTTTGGAAAGAAGGTTGCTGTTGTAGATGCCGATATTGTTATGGCAAATCTTGAGATAATCATGGGACTTAAAAATCCGCCTGTAGCTCTGATTGATGTCCTCAAGGGAAGGCTAGAAGTCGAAGATGTTATATACGAAGGGCCTGAGGGAGTGAAAATTATTCCTGCAGGTATAACCCTTGACGGCTTTAATGAGGAGAATATGGAAACTCTGAAAACTCTTCTAAAAGAAATTCCAGCTTATATTGAAATTCTCGTTATTGACGCTCCTGCCGGAAGAGATGCTGCCATGGTTATGGACAGGGGACAGGAGGTGATTATAGTTACCGTACCTCAGGTTTCCAGTGTGAGCGACGCCCTCAAAATGAAAATTCTTGCAGAGAGAATGGGAGCAGAGGTAACCGGGGCAGTGATTAATATGGCAAGAGGCAGGAGATATGAGCTAACTGTGGAGGAAATAGAGAATACTCTTGACACCTCAGTAATAGCAGTTTTGCCTGACGACGAAGCAGTAAGAGAGGCTCTTGCCTATGAGATGTTATATGTGCTCAAATATCCAAGAGCAAGAGTTACCAGGGAAACCCTGAGCCTTGCAGCAAATCTCGTTGGAGTTACCTATAACCCTGAAGGAAGAGGATTTCTGCACAGGCTGCTTGGACTTTTTACTCATTAAGGTCTTCGTAATTCTTTATTTTTGTAAGTCTGTCCTTAAGCAGCTCAAGTTCCTCCTTGGAAAGCTCTACGCCACCCTTCAGTTCCAGTATATCCTCCTTGAGATATTTTAACCTGAGTAGAAGAAGTACATTGAGGACTATACTTAAAGAAAGCATGGCATATAATATTGTCGTAAAATCCATTATATCCCTCCAAATAGACCATTTACCAGTCTCTTCATAAATGATTCCTTCCTTGGTTTGGGTGGTATATACTTCTTACCAATCAAATCTGCAGCCAGCTTCTTTACCGCAATTGCAGCAGGCGAATTCGGCGTTCTTACAATCACCGGACTGCCAAATGCTGCACTTCTCCTTACCTCAGGGTCCTCCGGAATTGTTGCAAGAATCTTTGTCTCTAGTATAAGCTGGACCTCCTGTACTGTCAGGTCAGTTTTATCATAGCCAACACGATTAAGCACTGTACCGAGTATATGACTCCCCAGCTTTGCTGCAACAATCTTTGTTTTAAGAGCATCACTCATGCTTGAAATCTCCGGGTTAGCCACAATAATAAGCTCCTGTCCTGCAGCAAGAGCAGTCACAACATTTCTTCCAAGACCTGCAGGAGCATCTATAATTAAAATATCTGTATCTTTCAGCAGTTTTCCCAGAACCTCTTCAAGTATCTCAGGGTCAGCCTTTCTCAATCCCTCCAGAGATATTCCTGCAGGAATTACCTTGATACCTTCCGGGCCATTATATACTGCCTGAGATATATCAGCTTCACCAGCCAGGACATCATGAAGTGCAACCTTCATGCCTTCCAGACCTAGATGAAGCTCAAGATTTGCCATTTCAATATCAGCATCAAGGATTGTAACATCCTTGCCAAACTGACTGAGAGCTATACCTAGATTGGATGAAAGCATAGTTTTTCCCACGCCACCTTTTCCGGAGGCTATGGTGATTGAAATTCCCATTTATACACCTCATCGAGAATTAATATCCTTAAGTAGTAATGCTTTATTGGAAATACATATAAATGTTTTTCGTATAATGGTATGTAATATTTCTAAAACATATAGAGTACATTCTGGTGTTATTACAGGATAAATCAGATTACAGCTATGAAATGTGATTCTATTGATTATTTTTTTTAAAATTTTTGATATAAATATTAATCAGCGATGCTTTTACAATTAAAAAAAAACATGCCCTTTTAATTAAAAATATCAACGAATATTCATTTTTGAAAAACATGTCTAAATTAATCTATTTTATTCATCATGCAATATAGCATCAATATGCTAACTTTTATATTGTACGGGCAGAGAAATATCTATAGTAAACTACCCACGACTAAAGCCGTTGGCTTTCCATCTGAGGTTAAGTATAGTGCACAGCACCACTGAGAACCCTGTCATCTGGACGGAAGAGCTGGTTTACAGCGACTCCAGCTCTGGTAAGCTGGGAAAACAATTTAGGATTAGTGAAATCTTGAAAAGATTCCCGCACCAGAGCAGATTTGATAGCAATAGCCAGCGAGGCTTTCCTATCACTATTCACAATCATACCACACCTGCTGCATTTATAGATAGCATAGTTATTAGAAGAGTGTCCTTTATTAAGTGCACCGCACCCGGGACACCACTTCGAAGTGTGATAAGCATCAACTGTTTGAAAAGGAATTTCATATTTAGAAGAATTACTTTTAATAAACTCTCTGAATTGAGCATAAGGAATATGGTTAATCTTTCTATTAGCCTTTTTATTCATTCTATGTTTTCTACCACGAATATTGAGCTTTTCAACAGCGATAGAAGCATTGTATTTAGTAGCAAGTGTTACAATTTCTTTAGCAATCTGAGCGCTTCTGGTCTTAACAAAGTTTGCCTGTTTATGTTTAAGTTTTTTAAGGTATTTCTTAGCCTTTTCAGAACCTTTATCAGCATGGCTTCTAAGCTTTGCAATTCGAGCTTCATATTTTCTCTGCCTGTTCGCAAGAGCCCTGCCAAAATAAAGCTGTTTAATCACTCTGGCTTTTCTGGGAGCATAAACTGTTACAGCAGCGAGAGTGGAAGAGCCAATATCAACCCCTACAATATTTCTTTTGTTATCAGGAACTTCCAGATATTCCTTTTCAATACTAACAGCAATCTTTCCATTAAGAAGGGAAATAGTTTTAATGTTCCAGCCAGATTTAAGCTCTTGTTTAAATCTGTTATAGCTCCCATCAATTCTTATAGGAATAACAAAATGTTTACGTGGAGAATAGGTGATTTTAAAAGAAGGTGTTCCTCTGTCAGTCATAAAGAACTTGAACCATCTTCTGTTGAGCCTGATAGAACAACGGATAAATCCCTTTTTGATAGTTTTTCTTTTTGCCCAAACATCTTTACGAGCTTCTTCAACAATGTCAGAGGGAAGAAAGGAGGTTTTACGCATGTCTGAATATGTTAAGTGGTGTAGTTCTGTAGAAGATTTGGCATTGGGTAACTGTGTAAAAGTGAGATTGAGAACCCTGAGATATTCTATAAAAAATTTATCGAGGGTATTTTGTTTCTTTGCTGTTAGGGGAAGGCAATTAAGTAATACCGTCTTTTTCAATGTCTCACCTGTATATAGATTGTTTTTAAAGTATTTAAAACATCTCCAATTCCTCCCACCCCTGAAGGGGGTGGGCCTCCTTGGAGATGATTAGATGAATAACATTGGGATTTTTGTAAAACACAGCCTTGAAATAGCTCGGGAAATTTCATCTTCTTCATTTTTACTTCTAACTGAAACTGGAGAGGGTCTAAGGGCTATTGAAGCTCTCAAGCCAGAAATTGATATAATAGTTGCAACGCCTTCAAATGAGATTTACAGAAAGGTGCTGGACCAGAGATGGCGTGCTGTTAAACTCCCCTACAGAGGGAGAGATGTAATCTCAACAATTCAGGAGGCTCTTGTTCTGGCTCTTGATAAAAGTTATATCTCTGAAGGAGATGAAGTTGTTGTCCTAGGCTCAACTCCTGCCTGGGAGGCCAGCTCCCTCTTCTTCTATTCTGTGGACAGAGAAACTCTAAATCTGTCTCTCTATGAGTTCCTGCGAAATATACACATAAAGCAGGAGATTTTTCAGACTGTTCTTGAAATTGCCATGGAGATTGGAAGAGAAGGAAGAGAAGGAAGACTTATAGGCACAGCCTTTATTATCGGCGACGAAAATGACATAATGAAGCGTTCAAAGCAGATCATCCTCAACCCCTTTAAGGGCCATAGTATTGAGGAGAGAGTAATTACCTCTCCAAAAATAAAGGAGACAGTAAAGGAATTTTCACAGCTTGATGGAGTTTTTGTTATTTCTAAAGATGGTATTATTCAGTCGGCAGGAGTTTATATAAATGTTGACACAGGGAGTGCAGAATTACCCCAGGGTCTCGGTGCAAGGCATGCTGCTGTTGCTGCTCTCACTGCAGAGGTGGATTGTATTGGAATTACTGTGAGCCAGAGTGGAGGCATAGTAAGAGTATTTAAGAATGGGAAAGTTACATTAACTATAGAACCCCAGAAAAGAATTTTTATATCAAAATTCTGAAGAAAAATCGCTGGAGGAATTTGATTGAAGAGAAATATTATTGTTGAAGAAATTATAAAAACACCAATAGAAGAACAGAGAGTAGAGGTTGTTGAAAGGAAGGGCATGGGGCATCCAGACAGTCTAGCCGATGGAATAGCTGACAGTGTTAGCAGAGCCCTGTGCAAAGAATATAGAGAACGTGTTGGCTGTGTTCTTCATCATAACACTGACCAGGTGGAGCTTGTTGGAGGAAGAGCAGATGTAAGTTTTGGTAGAGGAGAAGTTCTTGCCCCTATTTATATTCTTCTCTCAGGTCGAGCAGCAGATGTGGCAGACAAGAGGCACATACCTGTGCACAGTATAGCTATTCATGCGGCAAGGGAATACCTGAGGGAGACTATAAGGAACCTGGATGCTGACAGAGATGTGATTATAGATTCGAGAATTGGGCGTGGTAGTATTGACCTCGTTGATGTTTTCAGACGCTGCGAAGCTGTACCTCTCTCCAATGACACAAGTTTTGGCGTGGGGCATGCTCCTTTCAGCGATGTTGAAAAGCTATGTCTGGAAACTGAAAAGCTTCTCAACAGTGATAGTTTTAAAGATAAGTATCCTGGAAGTGGGGAGGATATCAAGGTTATGGGCCTGAGAGAAGGAGATAAAATCAGCCTGACAATCTCCATGGCCATGGTAGCAAAGTATATTCCTGATATTGACCACTATGCAGGTGTTATAGGAGATATAAAAGAAGAGGTTCAGAAACTTGTATCAGGGATAACCTCCAGGGAAGTTGAAGTTAATATAAATACCGCTGATGATTATGACAGGAAAGTGGTATACCTAACTGCAACAGGAACCTCAACAGAGATGGGCGATGACGGAAGTGTTGGAAGAGGGAACAGGGTTAATGGACTGATTACACCCTACAGATTTATGAGTATGGAGGCCGCAGCAGGTAAAAACCCTGTTAACCATGTCGGTAAAATCTACAACCTCCTGGCAAAAATGATGGCAGAGGATATAGCAAAGGAGATACCGGCAAGAGAAGTCTATGTGAGGCTTCTGTCCCAGATAGGTAAACCCATAGACCTTCCAAAGGCGGCCAGTGCACAGCTTATAATGGAAGAGGGCGAAAGCTATGCAAAGTATAAGAGCACTATTAAGAGTATTATGGACGAACACCTTGCAAATATAACAGGAATTACTGATCTCTTTATTGAGGGGAAGCTCACCACATTTTAAGTTTTTAAAAGAAGCTTTCTCTCATCCCTGTATTTATTTATAATGCTTTTAAGATTCTCCCCTTCCCTTTCCGCAATTCTCATCTTTATTTTTTCCTTTTCCTCTGATATGAGCTTTTCAAGTTTTTCCTTTTCAGCAATGGCAAAACCGCCAACAAAGCTTAGCTCTATATCACCGGGAGGAATCACAGGCAGAGTAAAGAGGATTTCCACGGCGAGATGGGACATCTTTTTCCTTTCTGCAATAATTGCTCTCGGCTCCAGCTCAAGAAATTTCTCAGCAGCATTCTTTCCTGCTCCACTGGCATCTCTGAAGTAGTATAGAGCACTGCCATCAGCCACAGCTGAAGTTGCCTTCAGCTTTAGAATCTCTTCAAGATTAAACTTATCGACCACCCATACCAGAGCAAACTCCTTTCTGCTCTTCAGAAGATTTGCTCTTCTCACCTGATTTAGCTCTTTCTGAATTCTCTCCCTCAGCTTCTTCTCCTCCATTAATTTTCTGTTCAGATAACTTATCTTTGACTCCCTCACCTTAATTTCTTTCTCCTTTCTTACCCTGTATCCGAGGTCCGAGGATAAGTACCTTAACTTCGCATTTATGTCCGTAATTATTTTCTCTTTTTCATTAATCTCCATATCCTTTTCATCAATCATAGCTCTTAGCTGCTTTATCTCTTCCCTGAGGGTTTTAATCACTCCCGCATTTTCATCTCTGATATTATTAAATACCTGTTCTCTCTTCTCATTGTCCCCTCCCTTCTCCTTAATAAGAGAATCGAGAGCAGCCTCAAGACTGTCGCCTCTGAGCACTTTAAAAAGTGCCTCATCGAAGAGATGCCCGAGATTTCGTTCTGCAAGCCTTCTTCTGAGTTTTGATATTGTTTTCCTGTAAGCCTTATATGCCTTTACTGCTGCAGCAAGAGAATCCCTCTCATGGGGATTGGTAAAGAAGCTCTTTAGCTCACCCTCAACAAGTTTTCTCTTTTCATCAAGGGGTATTGATGTCGGGGGAACGAAGAGCTGTGCATTGAGCTTTGAGGCCAGCCTTGACACAAACCTGGGGGCAGGTGAAACATCTGCTGCAACTATAACCACCTTTCTGAACTTCTGGGCATATAGCAGTGCACCCTCAAGTGATAATTCTTTCTGACTTATTACCTCAACTGCCCTTCCACCAAGGTCAAGGGCAGCTATTGATGTTGTTGTCCCGGGGTCAACACCAAGAATAACAATTTCCTCCTTTGCCCGTAGAGGTTTAAAGCTGAGCTTCTGCTTTTCTACAGGTGAAACCTTAATCTGAACATCTGTACCCCTGGTGCTCTTTATACCTTTAAGTTCAGAGCGAGGTATCTTAATATAAAAAGCACCTCTGGCCATGCCAGAGTCAGCCTTTTTAATATCAAGGGAATACTCAAATCCAAGCTCCCTGAGTTCCTGCTCTATTATCTTGACATTCAGAGCGACCATATTGTGAACTTTCCTCCTGTAGCGCTCCTTACTCTGCCCTCCCCTGTTCATACTCCTTGCCCTGCTCACTATTATTTCAGTTCTGTCTTCAAAGAGCTCCGCAAGATACCCGACACCCATGTTTGCAAGTCTGGCACAGGCCTCAGCCTCCTCCATGGAGCTTGCTCTGGAGGTAATTGGTATTCCATGCCTTCTTGCAACAACATGAAGGGGCTCCTGCCTCTCAGGTGCTCCATTCACCTGAAGCACCTTTGTCTTATCTGACAGCCTGAAAAAGAAATCTCTCACCCTTTTCTTTGTAAAGAGCTCGAATATATTGTCAACTCCAATAAAGTCTGGTCTCACCATGAAGATAAAATTCAACAGTTTTCTGTATCCCAGCTCCTCTCTCAGAACAATCTCGCCATCTTCAAATAACACAGCAGAATATCTTGGTCTGCTTTTTGAATTTATACTTCCTGAAAGTATGTCTATACCAAGTACACGCATTCTATAGTATAAAAGAAAGATAACATCAAAGGAAAATGTCAAGAGCTATTGCGAGAAAGAGAACAAAGCTTATTGCAGCATTTATATTGAAAAAAGCAACTCCTGCCCGGGATATATTCTCAGGGGAGATAAGTCTGTGTTCATAGAAGAGAAGAAAGGCGATAACCGCAAGACCAAGGAGATATATGCCCCCAAGAGATGTGACAAAGTATAGGGCAAAGAGAAATATGAACATAAGCGAATGAAAAAAGCTGGAGATTATTAAGGACTTTTTTACTCCAAATATCGCTGGTATTGAGAACAGTCTGTGTTTCCTGTCAAATTCAATGTCCTGGAGGGCATATATAATATCAAAGCCAGCCACCCAGGCTACTACAGAAAGAGCCAGAAGAATAGCAGGAACATCTAAACTTGCCTTCACTGCAGCCCAGGCACCGGCAGGTGCCATACCAAGAGCAAAACCCAGAGCTACATGAGAGAGCCATGTGAAGCGCTTTGTATATGGATATAACCATATTATTGCCACAGCAAGAGGGTAGAGTTCAAGGGTGAAAGTATTGAGCATGGCAGCGCAAAGCAGGAGAACAAGCAGGGAGATAGCGATTATTACCTTAACTTCACCAGGAGTAAGTGCGCCTGTTACTATAGCTCTTTCCCTTGTTCTCGGATTTAAAGCATCTATATTTCTGTCTATGAGTCTGTTGAGGCTCATAGCAGCAGACCTTGCTGAGAATAGACCGAGGGTTATCCAGAAGAGAACCCATAGCGAGGGAAACCCATCCGAGGCAAGAATCGCACCTGAATATAGAAAGGGCATGGCAAAGAGCGTGTGTTCAATCTTTACCATCTCAAGGATTACCTTAAGTTTATGAAGCATAAGAATAGTATTTAGAAGAATAATATAACTTTTGCGTATACTTTCAGGCAAACTTTTCTCCCGAGTTTTTCTATGAATGAAGTTTATGCAGCAAGATTAGAATAAGCAGAAACAAAAATATAATCTTGTGGAAGGCTTATTGAAAGTGAAATTATAGAAAGGATTATTTTCTCCTTCACCAAATATACATCATGGACAAGCTTTTAAGTCCCTGGAGAACCTTCCCTGCTTTCTATCTGGCATTTTTACTGCTTGCACTTATATCTCTTTTTATACATCAGACCGCCAGTTATCTGACAGCCCTACCTGCCTTTGGAATTGATGCCGTAATTATGATAATTGCAGGATTGTTGGCATTTATTTTCTTCTCTCTTCTTGTCCAGAAAATTGAAAAGATTAACGAGAAGATAGTGGCAGCAGCCCTGATTGCTTCTCTTTTTTTTGTCGGTTTTATCTTTTTTAGAAATTTCTTTTTTTCTATTATAACCGCAGCAGTCATATTCCTGCTGATATACTATCTGAAGAGGCTCAGCCTGGAGAGATTCACAATAGCTGTAACAGTTCTTGCCTTTGTGGCAGGGATTATAACCCTATTTCATGGAATAGGCATTACTTCTGGATACTATAGGGGGACTCAGGTTTATAATCCAATCAGACCTTTTTTCTACAGCTTCGCCCTGATTACAGCAGGTCTCTGTGCCGTAATACTGTCGAGAAAAAAAGCTATTATGGTGGTTAGCCTTCTGGCTGGCATTGCAATCCTGGAAGGATTTAAGGTAGATTTTTTAGCTATTATCCTGACCTTTATTATTGCTTATGCAGGAAGAAAAAGCTTCAGTTTAAGAGCTCTGTGGCCGGTACTGGCAACTGCATTTATTATATTCATAGCAGCAGCCACATTTATCGCCCATACCACATATGTTCACTGGAATATTCCACCCTACCTCTACCCAATATACAGGGCAGGCTTTACCACCCGGGTATTCTCAGGCGTTGCGAGTATATCTTTCCCTTTTGGATATCTTAAAGGTCTGGGATTTTTAAATCCCATGGCAGTGGATAAAATCACAAGCATGGTTGTCCTTAATTACCACAATCCTGTGCTTATTACTTCCTCTTTTTTCGGGCCTTTTGCCCTGGATTTCGGACTTCCAGGTGTTATTATGGCAGGAGGATTTGCTGGAGCTGTCCTTGGAATACTTTATAAAAGGTCAGGAGCAGTAAGCCTTGCAATCTATGCAGCAGCCCTTGCCCACACTCTAACTCTGACAGATATTGGCTTTAACAGCCTGAGTATACCCCTCTATCTGGCCTTTCTGTATCTTTCAGTCAGGGATTCTTAGGTTTACAGGCAAGCTCTGATTACCCTTTTATTTCAAATATAACAGGTCTTTTCCCTGCAAATATCTATTTTTCTGCAATGATAAAACGAAAAACCGAAGTCAAAAGCCAGTTCTCTTTAACCACTCTGAATCCTGCTTCCTCTATGTTTTTAACTGTTCGTCTGTTTATCTCAGGCCCAAAATTCCTCACCAGAGGATTAAGCGCATCAAGAATCACCCCGCCAGTTTCACTTTCACATCTCATGTGTTCCAGAAAATAAACTCTATCCCCCGGTTTCAGTATCCTGTGAAGTTCTCTGAGGCCCCTTACAGGATTCTCGACTGAGCAGAACACATATGTGGACACCACTGCATCGAAGACTTTGCTTTTGAATGGCAGTGCCTCGGCATCACATTGAATAAGCTCCATCTTCTTTCCCAGTTTTTCTGCTCTCTTTTTTGCTTTTTCAAGCATCTTTATGCTGATATCTACCCCGATAAACCTTCCCTCTCCATAATGCGGTATATTTTTCCCGGTTCCTATGCCAACATCGAGAATATGGTCTCCCTCAATCCTATCAAAAAGCAGTTTCCTCCATCTGGAAAAAAATATTAATTCCATGGGAAACTCAAAAATATCATAACGTGCTGCCGCCTTATCATATCTCTTCTTATCCAACCCCTTCTTTATATATTCGCCCATGTCAATTACCTCATTTGCATTTAAACAACAGCACCAGAAATAACCACGCAAGTTATCTGAGCAGGGATGCACTTCACAACGTTCATACCCTGTTTGTCAACTCCTTTCCAAGATAAAGTTGGAATGCCATATTGAAATACTTTTTTCATAACAGAATGAAGAAGTTGCGCAAAAATATTTTCCATAATGTAACAATGCCTTATGCCTCATTTACAACAGGTTTATGGCATTTTTTAATCTCGCTGGCTAAAGGATTTCCAAAGTTATCTATTCTGCTGCGGGATGAACAACGAGATGTCCATGACAGAACAGTGAGGGAAAGATATATAAAGGGGTAACTTATAATAAATCCTTTACCTTCTATTTATATACTAACTTTGTATAACTGCTCACTTTGGAGGAATAATATGGCAAGAATGCATATAAGAAGAAAAGGCAAATCAGGTTCAACAAGGCCATTCAGAACAGTGGCACCTAACTGGGTTGAGATGAATACTGATGAGATAGAGGATATTATAGTAAAGCTGGCAAAAAAGGGTGAGAGCCCAAGCAAAATAGGAATCATCCTGCGCGACAACTATGGCATACCGTTAGCAAGATATTTCACCAAGAAGAAGATTACAAAATCACTGGAAGATAAGGGTATAAAGTTTGATATACCCGAGGACCTGATGAACCTTATAAAGAGAGCTGTCAAGATTCACAACCATCTTCAGGAAAATAAGAAAGATATGATTTCCAAGAGAGCACTTCAGCTCACAGAAGCAAAAATAAGAAGATTAGTGAAGTACTATATATCAAGAGGTAAGCTACCAGAGGGCTGGAAGTATACCATATCCTCTGCGAAACTTCTGGTGAGGTAAAACCTCACCCCTTTCCCGTGATATTATGCTCCAGAGTATGGCAAGAAGTCTTGAAAAAAGGCTCGATGAAGCCAGAGAAATTGTTAATTCTTTTAACGATATTCCTATAAGGATTATAACCCATAATGATGCTGATGGGATAAGTTCAGGTGCAATTGTTCATCTGGCACTGGAAAGAGAGGGTTTTAAAGTTCATACCCGGTGTGTCAAGCAGCTTGAAGAAAAAATAATTGTAGAGCTGGCTGACGAAAAACCTGAAATTATTATTTTCTCTGATTTGGGAAGTGGTCAGCTTGAAAATATTGAAAAATACCTCAAAGAAACTGAAATAATAATTATAGACCATCATGAGCCGCAGGATGCTGATTTTTCTGGATTCCAGCTAAACGCTCATGAACATGGCATAGATGGGGCAAGCGAGATAAGTGGCTCAGGTATGGCTTATCTTTTCGCCAGAAGCTTAAGAGAGGAAAATAAAGACCTTGCTGCTCTCGCTATTGTAGGTGCTGTCGGAGACCTCCAGGACACCAACGGTAAACTTCTTGGAGTTAACAGACTGATAGCCGGAGAGGGAGTTAAAGACGGAATATTGAGGATAGAGAAAGACCTTAGAATATATGGAAGACAGACAAGACCACTGTACAAGGCACTGGAGTACACAACTGACCCCATTATTCCGGGAGTGAGCGGTTCTGAAAGTTCCTCTATAGTCTTTCTCAAGGAGCTGGAGATACCCATCAAGAAGGGCGAAGACTTTACAATGCTGGCAGATTTAAATGACAACGAGAAAAAGCTCATGGCCAATGCTCTTGTGCTTAAAATGGTCGAGAACAATGTGCCAATAAAAATAGCTGAAAGTATTATAGGTGAGGTTATAACTCTCCTCAAGGAAGAGAAGCGCACACCTCTGAGAGATGCCAGAGAATTTGCAACACTGTTAAATTCCTGTGGCAAGAATGAAAAGTATGGCATCGGTCTGGCTGTGGCTATGGGAGAAAGGGAAGACATCTATACCAGTTCACTGGATATGCTCACACAGCACAGAGAATATATAGGTTACTGCTACTCCTGGATTTCAGAAAACATGGATAAAATCATAGACTCCGATAATATATATACCATTATGGCCGGAAAAGAAATAAATGAAAATGTAATCGGAACTATAGCTGGAATGGTATTAAATTCACGAATTCTGGCAGAAGTCAAACCTGTTATTGCCCTCGCTGATACTGACGAGGATGAAATTAAGGTTTCCTCAAGGGCTAACAGAGAGCTTGTTGAAAGAGGAATAAATCTGGGTAAAGCAATGCACTATGCCAGTGAAAAGGTTGGCGGAGAAGGAGGAGGCCATGATATAGCTGCAGGTGCAAAAATTAAAAAGGGTAGAGAGAAAGAATTTTTAGAATATGTTGAAGAGATGATAGCAGACCAGCTGGGTGGTTAAGTGCTTTCAATGTCAAGAATTGAGTTCAGCTATGAAACAGAAGAAAAAGCAGAGCTTATTGCTGAACTTCTTGAGATAGACAATAAAGTTGCTCCCAGAAAATTAAAAATAGAAACCTTTTCAGAGGGAAAAAAAGTAATTACTCTTGTTGAGCACACAAAGATATCAACTCTTGCTGCAACCCTTGAAGACCTGATATTCACCGAAAAACTGATTTCTCAGGTCATGGAGCTATAAAAATGCTTGATATAAATATTATAAGGAAGAATCCTCAGGTGGTACGAAGAGACCTCGAAAGAAGAAAAGCCTTTGAGACAATTCCACTGCTGGATGAAGTTATAAATCTTGATAATGAGTGGAGAAAACTGAGATTTGAAGTTAATAAACTTAAACACAGGCGAAATATTATTTCAAAGGATATATCCGAGCTTAAAAAGACAGGTACGGATGTTAGCGAGAAGATAAAAGAGGTTAAAGAAATACCAGAGATAATTTCTAAGCATGATGCTGAGATAAAGGAAAAAGAGGTGAGAATTGAGCAGATTCTCATGCGTCTCCCGAATATTCTCCATGAAAGTGTACCCTATGGAGAAGGTGAGGAGGACAATGTGACAATCAGGAAATGGGGCAGACCCAGAGAGTTTGACTTTAAAGCTAATGACCATATTGAAATAGCAGAAAAGCTCGACCTCTTCGATATTGAAAGGGCCGCAAAGGCTGCAGGCTCCAGATTCTACTACCTTAAGGGAGAGCTTGCAAGGATGAACTATGCTCTTATCAATTTTGGTCTTGACTTTATTCAGAAGAAAGGTTTTACCATATTCCAGCCACCCTATATGCTCAGAGAAAAGGCTGAAAGGGCTGCCACTGACCTTGATGATTTTATAGATGTAATATACAAGGTGGAGAATGAAGACCTCTATCTTATACCAACTTCGGAACATGCGCTTCTGGCATATCATATGGATGAAATTTTAGATGAAAAGAACCTTCCTCTGCTTTATGCTGGCGTGAGCACATGTTTCAGAAAGGAGGCAGGCGCCCATGGCAGGGATACAAAGGGAATCTTCAGAGTCCACCAGTTTGAGAAGCTTGAACAGTTTATTTATTCAAATCCAGAGGAAAGCTGGGAATGGCATGAGAAGCTACTTGCCAATGCGGAGGAAATATACAGGAAGCTTGGAATTCCCTATAGAGTTGTGAATATATGCACAGGCGACATAGGTACTGTAGCTGCCAAGAAATATGACATAGAAGCCTGGCTTCCAGGACAGGAGAAATACAGAGAGGTGGTGAGCTGCAGTAACTGCACAGATTATCAGGCAAGAAGGGCAAAAATACGATTCAGAGATAAGCCAGGTAAACCCACAAAATATATACATACTCTTAATAGCACACTTATTGCAACAGAGAGAACTCTTGTTGCTATTATGGAGAACTACCAGCTTGAAGATGGCAGTATTGAGGTTCCCGAGGTGCTAAGAAAATATATGGATGGTCTTGAGATAATTGGGAAAAAAGATTGATATGCTAACAGAAAATGAAATTAATGAAGTTTTTGAATCTTCCCAGAGTTACCTTCAGCTTATGAAAGAGGCTGATAGAATCACCAGGGCAAGACATGGTGATTATATCACTCTTGAAAGGGCGATATTTCTCTCCTGGTACTGTTCCCTTGCAAGCTGTGCCTTCTGCTATATGTCTGCACATGGCAGTAGAGTTGATAGAGAAAAGGCAAAAAGAGCACCCTGGAGAATTCTCGCCGAGGCAGAACTATGCAGGAGAGCAGGCTGGAATATTGAATTTCTATCCTCAGGATACGGTGCCATGGAGAGGGAGGAAATAAAAGAAATTGCAGAGATGATAGTTTATACCACACATAAGGCTGTATGGCTGAATATTGGCGTTCTGAACGAGGATGAGCTCTCTTTTTTTGGAGAAGAAGTAGAAGGCGTTACAGGAAGTATAGAAACTCTTGACTCTGGAATAAGAAGTAAAATTGTACCCGGAAAGCCAGTCAAACCGATAAGAGATATGCTTATCAATGCAAAGTCTCAGGGATTTAAGACAGGAATAACAATTATTCTGGGGCTTGGCGAAAACCTTGAGGCAATATCAAACCTTCTGAATTTTATTGATGAGAATGATGTTGACAGGGTGATTTTTTATTCTTTAAATCCTCATGAAGGCACAGAGTTTGAAAATAGAGTTTCGCCAGCCTCTCTTTATCATAGCAGGGTCGTGGCTATCACAAGAGTGAGTTTTCCTGATATAAAAATTATAAGCGGTACATGGGCGGACCAGCTTCCTGGCATAGGAATGAATCTTCTGGCTGGAGCCAATGGTATAACAAAGTTCCCTCTGTTTTCAATGTTCGGAAATCACCTTGGAAAGAGAGTGGAGCAGGAGACAAAGCTTGCCAACAGAAAACTTCTTGGCACCTTCTCAGACTGGAAGGTTCTGAAGGGGGAGAAAGAACTTGAAGAGGATAGAAACCCCTATGCCCTTTTTAATTCCAGGATTCCTGTGGTATCCCGAAGAGCAGGAGAAAGGGTGGAGTACTTCAGGCCAAGAATAGATAAAGCTGTAGAGGAATATATTGTCAGGGCAGAAGAAAAATCCAGAAGGAGTAAATATTCCATCTAAAATCAGTTTAAATCAAAAAATCAAATATATGTCCTGATTTGTACCCTATTTACATATATTTTATATTGGTAACAAGTCTTATATAAGAAAATAGTAAAAATAATATATATATATCTTATCTGGTGATATAGTGCAGGCAATTACTAAAATTTTAAAAGAGAATAAAAAACAAAAAATCCTTCTTGTAGATGATGTACCTGAAATAGGCGAACTTGTAAAGATAATCCTTGAAAAACATAGCTTTATGGTAGAGATAGCCAGAGATGCCAGAGACGGATTAATAAAGGCTGCTGATGGAAACCCTGACCTGATACTTATGGATATATTCCTTCCAAGCACATCAGGTGTGGATGCAACAATCAAATTGAGAGAGAATGGTTTTAGAAAGCCTATAATCCTTTTCAGCGTTCTGAGTGAGATTGAAGGAATCGCCAGAGAAGCAAAAAGAGCTGGAGCAGATGATTATATAATAAAACCATTTGAAGTTGATGATTTTGTGAATAGAGTAAAATGTAGTCTGGAAGAGAATGTGACAGCATTATAAATGGATTAATAACTAATTAAACTTAATAATTACACATTTAATAAAAATCTTTGATTTTGTTCTCTTTTAGTTGTTATCGAAATATATAAGTATCACAGAAGTTTAAATACACTGAGGAGGTCAACGGTATGGCAGAAGACAACGTTGTATATATCGGCAACAAACCTGTAATGAGCTATGTGCTCGCTGTAGCAACCCAGTTAAGCAATGCCAGCGAAGTGATTATAAAATCAAGAGGAAGGGCAATTTCGAGAGCAGTGGATACAGCAGAAATAGTACGTAATAAATTCATATCGGGTCTTAAGGTAAAGGATATACAGATAGGGACAGAAACTGTAACAAGAGAAGATGGCACATCTATGAACATTTCCTCTCTCGAAATCACTTTGAGTAAGTAAAGAACCCTCCCCTATTTTTAAGTTTTTAGCTGACAATCTTAGCTATGGATTATCCAGGTACACTGGGGAATACTTTACTTTTCACCTTTCCGGCGCTCTCGGACAACATATAAGTTAATACAGCTAAATTATAGTTATTATGAATCTCAGTTATCATTACAGGCCATATCGGGAAAAGTCGCCTCAATGAACCAGTAAGCAAGATGTAACGGGGTAGTTCACGTTTTATATTCAGGCATATTTTTATATCAGTCTTCTCCATATTACAAATATGGCGAACATTCTTATAGTTGATGACGAACCTGATACTGTAACTCTGCTTGAAAGAATACTCGAAATCGAAGGCTATGACATAATAAAAGCTTATAGCGGAAAGGACGCACTGGACAGACTTGCAGAGCTAGATGTTGATCTTGTTATTCTTGATATTATGATGCCTGGAATGGATGGCTATGAAGTTTGCAGAAGAATAAAAACCAGTATGAAAACAGCCCATATCCCGGTGATATTCCTTTCTGTACGCTCTTCAGAGATTGATATAATAAAGGGACTCAAATACAGAGCAGAAGATTATATAACAAAACCCTTCAACAAGCAGATTCTAACTGCCAAAATCAAAGCTATTCTGAGAAGAACAATAAAAGGCGAAGTAGAGAAAATTTCTGAAAAAATAGAAGAAAAATCAGAGAAAACCGGCAGTCTTGATATTGTTATGTTTAAATCCTCTAAAGATTTTTACAGGATTATAGAAGAGTATCTGGATAAAGGGAAAACTGTCGTGTTTGCTGCTTCTCTACCGAAAATCTTAGATATAATCTTAGATATAATACCGGTACAGGAATATGCGAAAAAAATGAAATTATTCAGCATGACTTTTAATGAAAATGAAGAGCTTATGAAGAAAAATATTGGTAATACTGAAATTATTGAAGTCCCAAATTTAGATGACCTTGTGTATCTCTTTGGAAATCTAAAAGAAGAAACTGTATTTGTATCACTGGATGAAATTAATGCTATACTCGGGTTCTCTGATACAGTTATAAGTATCCTGAGACTATCTGAAAAAGCTGTTTTTAGTGGAATTGACTTAATTTTTTGCATAAGAGAGGACAGCATCACACCAGAGCAGAGAACTATTTTAGACTCCCTTTTTAAACCTTCCAATCAAAAGACCCTTGTTTTGAAGTAAAAAAAGAGTTTAGAGCTTAAAGACTCTAACCTAATGTAACATTACCACACCATGACCATGACTGAAAAGACTTGCTGCTGCATACAGGGAGAAATGAACAAAGTTCTGGGGTGCAATCCCTATAAGCACAACCAAGAATGCAAGCACAACAAGAGATGTGGCTATAAGTTTAGGCTCTTTAAGTCTATCTCCATGAAAATCCTCAAAGTACATATATTTTATAACTCTGCCGTAATAGTAGATGGAGACAACACTGTTTATTATTAAAAATATACCCAGCCAGATGTAAATCCCACCCGCATCAACAGTGGCTGCAAGTATCAGGAACTTGCTTATAAAGCCTGCAAAGAAGGGTATTCCTGCAAGGGAAAGCAGAAATATAGTCAGTGCCATAGCTGTCACAGGCATTCTCTTTCCAAGCCCGCGGTAATTTTTAATTTCTGTACCAATACCAAGCAGAGAGACACCAGCTACTGCAATAAATGCCCCACCCTTCATCAGAGCATGGGTGAGAATATGAAGAAGAGCTGCTGCAACTGCAAGATACTTGACATTGGGTGTTGTGGAAGAGAGTACTGCAATAGCTGCAATAACATATCCTGCCTGAGCAATACTTGAATAGGCAAGCATCCTCTTTATATTTGTCTGCTTTAGGGCACTGAAATTGCCCACGGTCATTGTAAGAACAGCCAGAACTCCAAGAATTACACTCCACTCTGACACATATAATGGTAGAGCTATGACCAATATTCTGATAATAGCAACAAAGCCCATCTTCTTGGTAGCTGCAGCGAGGTATGCACTTATTGTACTCGGTGCACCCTGATAAGCGTCCGGTGCCCACATATGGAATGGAAAGGCAGCTATCTTATAACCAAAGCCTCCTATAAGAAGTACAACAGAAAGCATAAGGGCAGAATTGAAGCTGTCCTTTACATGAGGGATAATCTTAGCAATCTCATATATGTTTGTTGTACCTGTTACACCATAGAGAATAGACATACCAAAAACAATAATCCCTGAGGACAATGCACCAATAATAAAGTACTTCATAGCCGCCTCAGTATTTGCTTTATTCTTCCTGAAGGCTGTCAGAGCGTATGTTGATATACTGGCAAGCTCAAGAGAGACAAAGAGCAGTATTAAATCGCCAGCCATAGCAACAAGCATCATTCCAAAGGTGGCGAAGAGTATGAGAGAATAATATTCGCCCTTATTATTGTCCTTCCTGGTGTAGTCTATTGAAGCAAGTACAACGAATAGTGCTACAACAAGAAATACAACCTTGAAGAATATAGCAAATAAATCATTGTATATCATACCGTTAAAGAAGACAACCTGGACTTCCTTTCCTGCCGAATATGATGCCATGGTAGAGATTGACTGCATAATTACTGATATGAGAGCAAGTGTTATACCAGCAAGGCTGAAGTAACCAAGGAACTCCTTATAATCTTTCTTTAGAGTAAGGTCAATAAACAACGTTGCAAGAGCAAAAAATGCTATGATAATCTCTGGATAAAAGTGTTCAAGTACCATTTATATACCTCCGGTCAGTTTAAGGAGAGTTTGCGATGTTGCCGATACAAGATGCATAAGAGGTGCTGGATAAAGCCCAAGACATGCGATTAAAATAGCTAAAACTACAACCACAAAAGCTTCACTACCCTTAATTTTAAAGTATGCTCTCTTAACCCTCTCGTTCTCTGTACCAAACGCACTTCTCTGAAGCATCCAGAGGTAGTAGCCTGCTGTCAGCGGAAGAGACAGAATGGCAATAAAGGCAAAGACAGAGAAGGTCTTATAGGTACCCATAAGTATGGTTATCTCACCAACAAAGCCACTCAATCCGGGTAAACCGAGAGAGGCCAGAGACGCAAAGACCAGAAACCAGCCGACAAAACGATTCCTGGATACGAAACCCCTGAGCTTACTTATTGAACTCGTACCCGTACTCCTCCTTAACAATCCAACAAGCAGGAACAGAAGAGCAATCATAAGCCCATGGGAAACCATCTGAAATATTGCACCATTCAGCCCAATGAGGCTTAAAGATGCAATACCCAGAGTTATAAAGCCCACATGACTCAGGCTGGAAAATGCCACAAGACGTTTTATATCCTTCTGAGCAAGAGCTGAGAAAGCAGCATAGAAGATTGTAACCAGCCCGATGATAGCAATCGGGTCTGCATACTGTGCGTAGGTCGAAGGTAAGAGAGTAATTCCAAGCCTTATAAGGCCATAGAGGCCCATCTTTGATAACAGGCCAGATAGTATTATACTGACAGGATAGGGTGCCTCAGTATACGCATCAGGAAGCCATGAATGAAATGGAACCAGAGGTATTTTAACAGCAAATCCTATGAAGAGTAGCAGGAAAATTAGAGTCCTGACATGTGGCGGTATTGCCGAGCTCAACTTTGAAATTTCATATATATTGAAACTACCTGTATTGAAATAGAGCATCAGAATACCAATAAACATGAACAAACTTCCAAGATGAGTATACATGAAGAGTTTTAAGGCAGCATATTTACGATTCTTACCTCCATAAATCCCTACCAAGAAGAAAGCTGGAATAAGCACTATTTCCCAGAATACATAGAAAATAATGAGATTAAAGGACGTAAAAACTCCCATAAGCCCTGCTTCCATGAACAGGAGGAGAGCATAGAAAGTTCCTTCTCTCATTTTTATTCTGTCCCAGGCAGATACTACCGAAACTACAAATATCAACCCAGTCAGAAGCACCATAGCAACAGTCAGACCATCTATTCCAAAGGTGAAATTTATATTTAAGCTCTTAATCCAGTAGCTGTAAGTCTGGCTTCTGGCACCTCCTGAAATTAAGCTTGAAAGAAACCCCAGGGTAAGGAGAAACTCAAAAAGAGCAGTAGTTAAAGCAACAGCCTTTACTTTAGTATTATCATACTTTGATACACAATAACCAATTATTCCTCCAATAAAGGGTACTGAGATTAGAAGAGGCACCATCACCTAAATCATTCCTCCTTTAGCTTTAAATATAATCAGAATTATCCCGGTACCAAAAAGGATCCAGGCAGCATAATCCTGTACAACACCTGTCTGAAGTTTTCTCAGTTTTTCACCAAAGGCAATACTGAGCTTTCCTATTCCATTCACTGTGCCATCAACAAAATATTCATCTATACCATTCACTATTATGCCTATATCCCAAATCACCTTCTTGGATATGAACAGATATATATGGTCTATGTAAAATTTGTTTATGAGAAGTGTATGGATAGGAGAAAAGGTGTGCCTTATACTTCTTGCCTCAACTATTTTCAGGCTGTAAACTGCCCACACAGCAACTATACCAAGAGCAACCAGAAATATACTGAGGTACGTAACATATTCATGAGCACCTGCACCGGCTACTGAAACTTTCTCCAGTGCTCCCGCAAAATTCTCTGGCAGTGATTTCATCAAAAATGATTTGAATCCGAAGAACACCAAAAAGCCGGAAAAAAGAGCACCTATACTGAGGGCTATTAAAGGAGTAGTCATTACGCGAGACACTTCATGTGCGTGTTTTGTGGCCTTTCCCTCCTTACCCATAAATACTATGATGAAGAGTCTGAAGATATACACAGCTGATAGAATTACTGCCCCGGCAATAATTGCGAAAAGCACAGGATTATACGCATAAACTTTATCAAGAATCGCATCCTTACTCCAGAAACCACTCCATGGCGGGAAACCTGAAAGTGACCAGGCACCAATAAAGAAGGCAGTCCCTGTTATTGGCATCTTCTTCCACAGTCCGCCCATGTCACGGATATCCTGAGTATGGGTAGCATGAATAACCGCACCCGCACACAGGAATAAAAGAGCTTTAAAGAAAGAATGATTAAACAGGTGGAAGATTCCAGCAAAATAACCACCCACTCCAAGAGCCACAGTCATAAAACCCAGATGTGATATGGTGGAGTATGCTATTACCCTCTTTATATCTGTCATCACAACAGCCATAGCAGCAGCCATTAAAGCAGTTATTCCACCTATCCAGGCAACTACCATCAGAGACTCTGAGGTGAACAGTGGATATACTCTTGCAACAAGAAAAATTCCAGCAGTAACCATTGTAGCCGCATGTATCAATGCTGATACCGTAGTCGGACCCTCCATGGCATCCGGCAGCCAAACATGTAGTGGAAACTGGGCACTCTTACCTGCTGCACCTCCAAAGATGAGTAGAGTGGCAAGAGTTAACATTCCTACGTTAGCATGTGGAGCCAGCACAAAGAGCTCCCTTATATTTGCTGTACCGAGGTTTATATAGAGTATAATTATTCCAGCAAGTAGCATTATGTCTCCAACTCTCGTTACAAGAAAAGCCTTCTTTGCGGCGCTGGCTGCACTTGGCTTGCGGTACCAGAAGCCTATTAATAGATATGAAGAAAGTCCAACAAGCTCCCATGCTATAAAGAAAAGTACGAGATTTGAGGATATAACCAGAGCAAGCATACTTGCTATAAATAGACTCATCTCAGCATAGTAACGCTGAACATCATGGTCTCCTTTCATATAACCAAGAGAGTAAACAACAATCACAAAACCGATAACAGAAACAACAAAGAGCATAACGGAAGAAAGCTGGTCGACAAGAAGACCGAACTGGAACCCTTTAATGCCAAGCCAGTTTGTTCCTGTGCTCTCATAACCCTTACCAGTCAAAACTACCTCTGCAATAGTCAAAAGAGAGAGAATCATTGAAGTACCTATCAGAGAAACTGCAATATAGCCTCCTCCTTCTTTTCTGTCCTTTCCAAATAGGATAATTAATAGAAAGGCTATTGCTGGGAGAAGAGGTATTATCCAGGCGTACTCCACTATCATCTTTACCACCTCATTTTGGAAATCTTTCTAAGATTTACTGTGCCAAAGCTCCTGTATAGGGCAAGAAGTATTGCCAGTCCCACAGTCGCCTCTGCTGCAGCTATAGCTATTGTGAAGGCAGCAAAAACCTGACCTGTAAGATTTCCCTGAAAACTGGAGAAAGCAACCAGATTGATATTTACGGCATTTAACATAATCTCAATACTCATCAAAAGCCTTACACCGTTCTTTGAACTTAACATTCCATATGCGCCTATCGAAAAAATTACCACTGAAAGCACAAGATAATAAAAAACTGTAACTTCGGTCATTGTCCAGCCTCCTCTCTACCCAGAAATATTGCTCCGACCATGGCGGCGAGAAGCACAAGAGAAATAATCTCAAAAGGTATTACATCCTTTTTCACATTAAAGATGAGCATACCTATATTTTTAACACTGCCCACCACCTCTGGACCCTTCAAACTTTCCCAGTTGTTTCCAACTATATAGAAAAGCAGGCCAATGGCAAAGACAGCAGCAGCAGCCGGCTTTATATCATCACTCGGCTCTCTTTTAATCTGAAGGTCACTCCTTGTGAGCATTGTTGCAAAGAGCAGGAGAACAACAACACCACCCGCATAAACAAGAACCTGAATAACTGCAAGAAACTCAGCATTGAGAGTTGCATATAGTGCTGCCACACTGAGAAGCATCACAGCAAGAGAAAGAACAGAATGCATAATCCTCTGGGTTGAAATTACAGCAATAGCCGAGAGTACAGTTATAGCACTTATAATAAAAAAAACTATAATATTCATCATTGTTTATCCTCCTCCGGGGGTTCTGATAAACCTGCCAGCCTCCAGTAAGGATAGAAGAGCTCTTCCCTTGTATACTCTGCCAGTTCCATTTCCTTATTACTCCATACAAGAGCTTTTGGCTTTGCAGGGCAGGCTTCAACACATAGACCGCAGAACATACACCTGCCATAGTAAATCTCAGGATGCTGTATCTTCTTTTTAATAACCCTGTCCTTGACCTTCTTTTCATCCACCCTGACAAGCTTCATCCTGATAGTCTGGTTTGGACATGCCCTTGCACAGGCACCACATGACATACAGTTCTCAATAACAAACCTGTGCCTTGCCCTGTATCGAGGGGGAAGCTCCTCTACTACCTCGGGATATTGAATTGTAATTGGTGGCTTGAAAAGGTGCTTGAAGGTTACATACATGGGCAGAATATGACTCAATCTCTTCATTCTCTCAATCATAACAATCACCTACAGGCTTAGAATCACTCCAGTTATTACTATATTTATAAGAGCCAGAGGAAGTAAAACCTTCCAGCCAAAGCTAAGCATCTGATTAATCTTAGTTCTTGTAAGAGTACCACGAATCCATATGAGTATGAAGATTATAGCATACATCTTGGCAATAAAGATTACTATCTGGACAATATAATTTAGATAACCCGTATTCGCAAAGATACCCGAAATCACAGGTAAATACCAGCCTCCAAAGAATAGAGTTACAACAAGAGCAGCACCAACAACAAGGTGAATATATTCCGCAAACATGAACATTGCAAATTTCATCCCTCCATATTCTGTATGAAACCCTGCAACAAGTTCAGATTCACTTTCTGGAAGGTCAAAAGGTATTCTGCCCATCTCAGCAACCACTGCAGAGAAAAAGACAACAAAGGCTAAAGGCTGATAGAAAATAAACCACTTGGGTATAATGCCAAACCAGGCATGAGACTGGGCAGCAACAATATTCTGAGTATTCAGAGAGCCGACAATAGCAACTATACCTATCATGCTCAGAACCAGTGGCATTTCATAACTCAAACTCTGAGCAGCAGTTCTCATGGCACCCAGAAGAGAATACTTGTTGTTAGACCCCCATCCTGCCATAATCACTGCAATCGTTGAAAGGGAAGAAACTGCCACGATATATAGCAATCCAACACTTATATTGGTTGCTATCAAGCCCGTAGCTATGCCTATAGCTGCAGCAGGAAGTAGAGCAAAGAGGAATGCAAGCCATGGAGCAGTATTATAAGCAATCTTATCTGCATCCTTAGGCACAATGTCCTCTTTTGTTAGAAGCTTCATCATATCAGCAACAGGCTGGAACAAACCATAGCGTCCCGTCCTGTTTGGTCCGTACCTTACATGAATTCTAGCAATTATCTTCCTCTCCAGCCATGTGAGAAAGAGCACATTCAGCGAAACAAAGATTATAGTTGCAATAACTCCAACTATACCTCTTATAAGTCCCTTCTCAACGCCACTTGCTCCGTATAAAATATTCTCTAGCATAACCTCGCCTACCTGTCAATTTCACCCATTACTATATCAATACTTGCAAAATTTGCAATCATATCAGGAATAATATCACCAACAGCATAATGAGGGAAAGAGGATAAATTACAGAAAGCAGGACTTCTTACCTTAACCCTGTAAGGCTTATCTGTTTTCCCGTCACTCACTATATAAAAGGCAAGTTCACCCTTTGGCGACTCTATTCTTGAATAAGCTTCCCCGGCAGGAGGCTTAATAATCTTCGGTACCTTGGCTCTGACTTCACCTTCTGGCAGAGCTTCAATACCCTCCTTCACTATCTTCAAACTTTCATAAATCTCATTAAACCTGACCTTGAACCTTGAAAAAGTATCCCCTTCCTTCTCAGTAATCACATCAAAATCAAATCTATCATAATAGGAATATGGGTCGTCCTTTCTTACATCATATGCCACACCCGCGGCTCTGAGATTAGGGCCTGTAACACCCATATTTATGGCATCCTTTGCCTTGAGTATACCAACACCCTCAACTCTGCCAAGAAATATTTCATTGTTGAAGAAGTAAGTTCTATAGTCTTCAAGCCTCTCTGGAAGAGCCTTAAGAAATTCTCTAACTTTTGAAACCCAGCCTACAGGCACATCCTCCTTAAGGCCACCCACTCTCATGAAATTGTAAAGAAGCCTCTGCCCTGTGACCATCGACATAAGGTCAAGAACCATCTCTCTCTCCCTGAAGCCGTACATCATAATAGTCCATGCACCAAGGTCAGCGCCAAAAGCTGCTATAAACATAAGATGGTTAGCTATTCTCTGAAGTTCAGAAAGAGTAACCCTGAGATACTCTGCTCTCTCAGGCACTTCAATCCCGAGAAGCTCCTCAACAGCAAGCACATATGCATGGTTGTTGGTCATGGAAGAGATATAATCCATTCTATCTGTTAAAGGCAGAAACTTCTCATATGTTTTGTTCTCACCAATCTTCTCCAGACCTCTATGCAGGTAGCCAATAACGGGCTCAATTCCGACAACCGTTTCTCCATTGAGTCTGGTAACAAGCCTTGCAACACCATGGGTCGATGGATGCTGCGGACCTATATTAAGAATAAATTCCTCTGTTCTAATCTCTTCATCCATCTCTAATCCTCCTTATACCATGGCTTGGGCTCTAGTTTGAAATCCTTCCTCAGCGGATAGCCCTTAAAGTCTTCAGGTAAAAGCATTCTCTTCAGGTTAGGGTGCCCCTCAAAGATAATTCCCATCATATCATAGACTTCTCTCTCATGCCAGTCGGCAGACTTCCAGAGTGGTGTCAGGCTTTTTATTCTGACACTCTCCTTATCCACCAGAGCATTCACCTGTATCAAAACCTTCCTTGGGTAAGACCATATATGATAGACCACTTCAAACGTCTCGGGATAATCCACTGATGCTATGCTGGATAGATGGTCAAAATCAAGCTGATTCTTAAGATAACCAGCAATTTCAAAGACATCTTCACCCTTAATTTTTATCCTGAGTCGTGTCTCTCTCTTTACTTCGGCCTCTACAATTTTATCGCCAAACTCAGATTTTAATTTTTCAAGTACTTCATGTGTTAGCTCCTGCTTATCCTCTGTCATGAGCTTACCTCTCTATCTTTCCTGCTATGATTTTCTTCTGAAGCTTTACAATCGCATCAATAAGTGTTTCAGGCCTTGGCGGACAGCCAGGCACATAAACATCAACAGGTATAACCTTATCTACGCCATCCACCACGCTGTAGCCTTCATAGAAAGGGCCACCAGAGATGGCACACTCACCCATTGCAATAACATATTTGGGCTCTGGCATCTGCTCATATAGTCTCCTGACATTGGGTGCCATCTTTTCAGTAACTGTTCCAGCAACTATCATCAAATCTGCCTGCCTTGGCGTAGCCCTGAAAAGCATACCAAAGCGTTCAAAAGCATCATATCTGGATGTGCCCGTTGCCATCATCTCAATAGCACAGCATGCTATACCAAAGGTAAGAGGCCACATCGCATAGGCCCTCGCCCTATCAAAAACCAGTCTATCAAGTTTTGTTAAAACCACACCGGGAAGCCTTATCTCCATGAAGCGCCTCCATTCATCCACTCAAGAGCTCCTTTTTTCCACGCATAAACCAGACCGAAAGCCAGAACAAAAATAAAAATTATAACATCAATCGTAGCAAAAATCCCAATCTTCTTAAATACAACCGCCCATGGATAAAGGAACACTGTTTCAACATCAAATACAACAAAAAGCAAAGCATACATATAATACTCAACATTATGCTGCATCCATGCAGAACCAGTGGGGATTACACTGCACTCGTATGTTAAATACTTATCTGGCTCAGGCTTCTTCTGCCTCCTTAGAAGGCTGGAAACAAATACTGTAACCATAGGAAACATCAGTCCTACTACAACGAAAATAGCAATCGGTATGAAATCCTCTGAAAGGCCCAAGTTATCACCTCTAAAGCCGTTAGCTACTATGTGGATTACCTATAAAAACTTTACTATTGGCGTTCAAAATTTATTTAACTATTCCCTTGAAAATTGTGTGAATAAATATATACCATTATGAACTCTTTATCAACTCCGCCACAATCTCAACTTTAAGTATAACCCCGGGATTTTTCAGTTTTTTTACAAGCTCCCTTGAAATATCCTTTGCAGCCTTATCTGCCTCAACCATAAGAGTTCTGGGACATGTAAACCTACTTTTCCTTATCACAATATCATCAACATGCTCAAAAGTCAAAGATGAATCACCTCTGCCAGTAATAACCTCTTTTATGTCCTCTGCCTCCAGAGTCACAGTTATTCTAACTCTTTCATCTCTGGCAAGTTCTTTGAAGCTATCAGGAAAATCCTTCATTGATTTATCTGCACCAACTCCTGCTATACAGTCTCCCCTTTCACTTAAATTCTCATGCTTTGTAATTTCAATGGTTGTTCTGTGAAGTGCTTTTATATTCTCATGACCTCTGGCTGTGACTATAACTTTTTCTATCATAAAGGTAAATAGTATATATGGATAAAAATTCTTTGCCCTTCGAGAGACTCAGAAAGGAAATGGTAGAAAAGCTCGAAGCTGAGGGAATTATCAGAGACAGCAGGATTAAAGAAGCCGTGCTCACTGTGCCCAGGCATTTATTTGTGCCAGATAGATATGAAGATATAGCCTATGAAGATATGCCCATTCATATAGGCGAAGGGCAGACAATCTCTGCACCCCATATGGTAGCACTTATGTCCGAGGCACTGGATATCAAAGCTGAGCACAGGGTTCTTGAGGTTGGTTCTGGCTCTGGTTATCATGCCTGTGTTACTGGCTTTGTCGCAAATAAAGGAGAGGTCTATTCTGTCGAAAGGCTCGCATCACTTGCCGAAATAGCAAGAAAGAATATAGAAAGAGCAGGACTGTGCAGAAATGTAAAAATAATTGTTGGAGACGGGAGTAAAGGTTATGCAGAAGCTGCACCTTATGACAGAATATGTGTGACTGCCGGCGCTCCGAAAGTTCCCAAAGTGCTCAAGGAACAGATGAAAATAAGGGGTAAGCTTTTAATTCCTGTCGGCTCGAGGGGTGTACAGGAGCTTCTGAGAATAACAAAAACTGGCAAAGACAGGTATATCGAAGAGAACCTCGGAGGGTGTGTCTTTGTACCTCTTATAGGAGAGAATGCCTGGCATTAAGGGCAACATTCACCACGGGGAATCGGTTTGCCGTGTGGACATTTCCTGGGATGATTGAGTTTCATACACACTGCTTCTGCCACGTCTTTACTTATGTGATGCTCCAGGTCACAGGCTTTATTATGGGTATCATCGCTCAGCTTGAGGTCAAGAATTTCAGTTAAAAGAAGCTCAGCAAGGCGATGCTGCCTTATAATCCTCTCAGCCTTTTTTCTTCCCTCCTCTGACAGCCTTATACCTGTCCTTGCCTCATATTCCACAAGACCAAGCTTTTCCATTTTCCTCAGCATCTCCACAACACTGGGTGGTGAAATCTTCAGAGCCTCGGCTATCTCGTTAATCTTGGCAAGAGCTTCATTCCTCTCCACAGTAATTATCCATAGAGATTCAAGGTATTCTTCAATATTCTCTGAAATCGCCATATTATACCCTCGATTCAATAATATGAGGTACTACATTATCTCCTACATGGTTGAGGATATAATGCAAAGTTCCTCTTATAATGAAGGAAAAGGAAAATATAAACCTTATTATACCGGCAATTACCTCCAAGCCTCTCTCCTCAAATATTATAGGCTTCCCTGTCATATCCAATGCAGATATTCTATTAAATTGTTGCATGGAAATTTTATCTCTATATGGATATTATTTATAAAAGGATATAAAGTTAACGCCCGGAACAGTAGTTGACAACTTTTAAGGCTACTTTCCACCTTTCCTGTGCTCTCAGCCAGTTTACAATACGCTAATAGTATAACAATCACAGGTTAGGTTTTGAATGATGAGTAGAACTTCACTTCGTTGATATATTGCAGATGACTGAAAGGCCTGTTGCATGTCCTTAAAGTATAGTTTGAGAGGCTGACCTGGATTATATTATACAAAAATTTTTATACCATAATAAAAGAATTATTATATAGATTAGATTGTGGAGGTGTAATCTATGAAAAAGGTGCTCATAGCCATAGACGGAAGTGATAGTTCGATTAAGGCACTGGATATAGGGGGTAAACTAGCTGAAAAATTTGGGTCCGAGCTTTATCTTGTACATATTGCTCGGTTGGGAGACTTTTACGACCCTATAC
Source organism: archaeon BMS3Bbin15 (assembly GCA_002897955.1). Classification (NCBI taxonomy): domain Archaea; species archaeon BMS3Bbin15. The sequence goes on along the minus strand of BDTY01000059.1, from coordinate 14,654 downwards.
TCCTGGGGCCCGAGTTTACAGAAGTCCTGGAAAGTCTGAAGCGGGAAGGAAAAGACATCACCGACCTTCTTAAAGAGAAGGGAAATAAGATACTCAAGGCAGGTATTGCCCGTCTTGGAAGCGGCGTTCCCGTGGCAAAAGAGATTGTAAAGCTTGGCAATCCAGCAGAGGGAATAATAAAGACCGCTGAAGAGGAAGGTGTCGACATCATCGTTCTGGGACCACATTCAAAGCGCAAGAGTCTGATTATGGGCAGCGTTGCAAGAGAGGTTGTTGAACTATCACCATGCAGTGTTCTCGTGGCGAGGTAGCTATGGCTCATAGCCATAGCAACCGATATTAAAGTCAGGTTTTAGTGCGAGAGGATATCAGATGCATAAACACTGAAATCCAGCTGGCAGTAACATCAAGTTTGCCAGCTTGAATAAAGATAGCCACCTACCTAATGTGAAAATAGGATACCAACCTAAATTTTCAATAATCTTCATGATTTATCATGTATTTTTCCCTATTATCTGTAAATTCTGAACTTTTCAAAACTTTGGTTTTAGTTAATGTTTGTACACATGTTGTGAACATAATTGAACATAAAGAGGTGATATGAAATGTGTGAAAATGTCCTGCCAGATAGAGCACATAATATGCTGAAGAATAATGATGTTATTTTGCTGGATGTACGAACCCCTTCCGAACATGCTCAGGGGTATATTGACGGTGCAAATCTTATACCTGTGAACCAGCTGCCCTATGTGGCTAACAAGTTGCCAAAGGATAAGAGGATACTGCTTTACTGCAGAAGCGGCAGCAGAAGTTATTCCGCCTGCACCTATCTAAGAGGCATGGGTTTTAACAATGTCTCCCATATCCATGGTGGTATAATCTCCTGGCTTAGAATGGGACTTCCTATTACAGGTTCCCAGCAGAGTTATGGCTCATCAAGAATAGGCAGAAATGTTATATAAGAGAACCTGAGGAGAACCCGGGGTTCCAACTATTTTTATATTGATTTTTCTAAATTTTATGAGGATACGCTCAACTATTTAGTTATTCAGGCCGCTGGAATAGAGGTGAATCCCATTGAGAGAAGTCCTTAATATTACACTCGTGGCACAGAGAAAGCTTTATGAGAGTATTAACACCATTCTCAATGCAGATGGTGCCGACCTTGTAGGAATCTATTACAGTTCTGAGCTTGACGCAGAGATAGGCTATCCATGGGTTAAAAGTGTTGTGATTTACGGGATTGGGGTGGAAGATGAAGCTCTTCTACTCAATGCAAAGCTGAGAAAGTGGAGTGAAAGGAGACAGTTTGTAGATATACTGCTTGATTATATTGGTAACAGACTTGGTATGGAACTGACTGAAATGGGAGTTAAGGTGAAAGTGCTCTCTGCCGCCCTGCCAGAACTTGACCTTAGAAGACTGGCTGTAAATGCTGGACTGGGTTTCTATGGAAAGAACAGCCTTGTGATAACTGAAGAATTCGGTCCAAGGGTGAGATTCGGAGGAGTCTTACTTTCAGTGCCCCTGAAACACTTCTCAATTGAAATAAATGAGAATCCATGCTTCCACTGCAATAAATGTGTTGAAGCCTGCCCGGCTGGAGCTCTCAATCATGGCTATAATCTGATGGCCTGTGACGAGTACAATTCAAGGCTTGATAAACATAAAAAATGTACTATGTGTACAGATATGTGCCCTGTTGGAAAGGAATAAATGCTTATACTATTTCAGGTGACAGAGCCCTCCCAACCATATCTGCCATGGCTTTAAAATCCTCATCACCAAGGTCCAGAACATCAACCTTCTTGAGTTCCACAACTATACCTCTATCATTAAATCTTTCATATCTGGGACATGTGGTTATTAAACTCCTTCCTATGTCAGTAACCATACCCTGAGCTCTCGCTCTGTATGCCACCTTCTTTGGATTGTTGCATAGTATGCCCACTGCTATACCCCTGCTCTCCTGAAACAATGCCTCAGGAATCTCCTCTTTGATAACCACCACTCCCCTGTAAAGCCTGTCAATGACATGGCGTGCAAACTTTATCTCCTCGATCAGACCTGAAGCCATCACCGGAGAAATTCTTGAAGCTCTTATTATCTCCATTGCCCCATCCAGTTCTTTCCCGCCTATAAAACCTCCCGAGGTTAAATTTAATATCTTCGGAGCCCCCGTTGAGCATACCACAATATCAGCCCTGCCTGAAAAACGGTCCCCGAAAGCACCTGAAATATCCTCTATAGTTAAAACCCCTTCCTCTCTGCATATCCTCACAATCTCTTCCACAGGTTGCTCGGCCATGTACCCGGCAGAAGAGGTGAATAGAAAGGCACTGGGCTGGAACTTATGTATGGCATCTTCAAGTTTTTCAGGCTCTATAATTCCAAGTTCGGTTTCCAATTCAACAACTTTTTTTCCCAGTATCTCCGGAATGGTTCTAAAACTCTTCCATCCTCCCTGGTCAGGGATTAAAATTCTTCTCCCCGCTATCTTAACTGCAGCCAGAATTGCAGAATCACCACTTGCCATAAGCCTGACTCTCCTGCCGAGAGCTTCAGAGAGAACCTTCTCTGCCTCCTTAACCTGATGGTGCTCTTCTGCCGACTCCGCCCCTTCCCCAAGCTTCATGGCAGCTTCTGCCATAGCCTCCCTTGCCTTTAAGCTGGGCCTTCTATGCATGAACATAGTTTTTTATTATAATAATTGAAATAAATAGTTACCCTTTACTCAGAAACTATGCTCGGGAAGCTCAGTATAGTTGGCATAGGACCTGGGTATAAGGAGCACATCACTGCAAGAGCAAAGAAGGCAATTGAAGAAAGCAGTGTTGTGGTTGGGTATAAGAGTTATATAAAGCTCATAGAAGAGCTTGCCGGTGATAAGAAGATTTTCTCCTCCGGAATGAGGCAGGAGATTGAGAGGGCAGAAAAAGCTCTATCCCTCGCCCAGGAAGGTGAGAAGGTTGTGGTGGTAAGCTCTGGCGATGCGGGAGTTTATGGTATGGCTAGTCCTGTGCTTGAACTTATGGCTGAGAAGAAGCTGGATATTGATTTCGAGGTTGTTCCTGGTGTAACCTCAGCCCTTGCAGCCTCTGCTCTTCTGGGCGCACCTCTCGGTCATGATTTTGCTGTAATAAGTTTAAGTGACCTTCTAACACCCTGGGAAGTGATTGAAAAGCGACTTCATGCAGCCGGTGCCGGAGATTTTGTTATTGCCCTATATAACCCGAAAAGTATGAAGAGAGTAAGGCAGATAGCTCTTGCAAGAGAAATACTTCTGAAATACAGAGATGCGGAAACGCCTGTGGGTATTGTTGCAGATGCCTGCAGAAATGGCGAGAAAGTTGAAATAGCCACCCTTAAGGAGATGCTTCATAAAGAGATTGACATGCTCACAACTGTTATCATAGGAAATTCACATAGCTATATCTATAAAAAATGGATAATAACCCCGCGGGGATACAGAGTTGGAAAAAGATGATAATGCTCCTTGGAGGGACAACAGAGGGCAGAGAAATAGCAGCTCTTCTCGAAGAGAGAGATTACCCCTTTTTTATAACTGTGACAACTACATTTGGAGAATCTCTGCTTGAGGGAGGAGATATCCTGAGGAGAAAATTGAATAAAGACAATATGCTCAGAGTTATTAAAGATAGAGAGGTGAAACTGATAATAGATGCAACCCATCCCTTTGCTGTTGAGGCAAGCAGGAATGCCATATATGCAGCAAAGATGACAGGGGTTGAATATCTCCGCTATGAGAGGGAGAGCTTTCTGCCTGAAAATGCTATATGTGTTTCAGATATAAAAGAGGCAGGAGAGCTTTCAGTGTGCTTTTCAAATATTTTTTATACTGCAGGAAGTAAAGGTTTAAGTGAATTTCTTTCCGCTCTTGGACAGGAAAACAGAGTTGTTGTAAGAATTATTCCCACTCCCGAGGTTATAGCCGAAGTTGAAGCTCTGGGCATTGCCAGAGAGAATATTGTTGCCATGAAGGGACCCTTTTCAAGAGCATTGAATAGAGCCCTCTTCTCAGAGTTCGGTGCTGATGCTGTGATTTCCAAAGAAAGCGGAGAGAAAGGCGGTCTTAGGGAAAAAGCCTGTGCTTGCAGCGATTTAGATATACCTCTAATAATTATAAGAAGACCCGGGATGGAGTACCCAAGAGCTGTCAACAGCTATTCAGAACTCATGAAGATTATTGAAGAAATCCTTTAATGTGGTTAAGGCTTTCTCTGCTGAATATGGGAAGATTTTTAAGAGAGAAGCAAGAGTTCAGAAGCATGACAGGAGCTGGAATATGAAGTCGCCCTATCTGGGAAGAATAAACTTGAGATGGTGCAGAAATTGCAACCTGCCTGTACTCGGAAGGAGATGCTCAATATGCAGCAGTGAAACTGAAGAAGTTGCGATTTCACCGCCAGGTGACGTCAGACCTGCTTTTCCCAGTGATATTGAGCTTATAAACTCAACAACTCTTGAAAAATTTGGCTCTCCTCTGATTGACCCAGAGAAAATATGCCTTCTCAACAAGAGCTCCGGCTTTGACCGTTTCGATGAGATTATACAGGATGGCATTGTGCTTGGAAGCCTCTACTATGACCTTGAAAAGAGAGGTTTCTCCTTTTTACCTTCTCTTGAAGGGGCTTCAAGGCTATATGCAGGGGGAAAGAGAAAATTTGTGGAGGTTAAGGAGGATGTACTCGAATTTCTGGATAAGGGTAGTGTTCTCATGCCGGGAGTTGAGAGTTTTGATGAGAGCATAGAAGCAGGAGACAGTGTGATTGTTATTTCCATGGATAGAGTTGTGGGTGTGGGTAAAGCAAGGTTTTCAGGAAAAGAGGCAGAAAAAAGAGAGAAAGGTATGTTTGTAAAGCTCAGGAGATTTTCCCGGGATTTTGAAAGCAGAACTCTCTCAAATAAAGGAAATCTGAAGAAGGCGATTGAAGCCAACCTTGAAGTAATTGACAGCTATGAAAGAGAAGCTCTTGATTTTATAAAGAGCACTGTGGAGAGAAATAAACTGCCTGTTGTCGTGGCATTTTCGGGCGGCAAAGACAGTCTTGCCACCCTTCTACTCGTTGATAAAGCTACTGAGAACTACAGAGTGCTATTCACAGATACAGGTATAGAATTTCCAGAGACTATTGAAGCTGTGAAAAAGATTGTACCCGAGGATAAGCTTCTCATGGCTGAAGCAGGTGACAGGTTCTTCAGAGGAATTGAGGTCTTTGGATTTCCTGCAAGAGACTACAGGTGGTGCTGCAAAGTAATAAAGCTTGGGCCCACAGCTAAAGTTATAAAGGAGAACTTTCCTGAGGGCTGCCTCAGCTTTATAGGTCAGAGGCGTTATGAGTCCGAGGCCAGGTCAAAGAGCAACAGAGTGTGGAGGAACCCCTGGCTCCCATTCCAGCTTGGTGCCTCACCGATACAGAACTGGACTGCTCTCCATGTATGGCTTTACATTGTGAGAGAGGGAGTCGAGATTAACGAGCTCTATTTCAGGGGCTTCGAAAGAATTGGCTGCTGGGCATGTCCGGGAAGCGAGGTGTCAGAGTTGATGCTGGTGAAGGATATTCACAGTGACCTCTATTCAATACTGGAGGAGAATCTTCTCAGGGAATATTCAAGAGAAGAGGCTGAACTTGGTTTATGGAGATGGCGCTCTCTTCCAAGCGGACAGAGACAGATGGCTGAGAATATCGGAATAAAGTTAGAGAAAAAAGGGATAGACTATATCCTGAATTATTCAGAAGAACATGGTAAAATAACTGTAAAATTACCAGAGATTAAAGAACGGGAGAGATTTGTTAATATGCTCTCAGCTCTCGGAAGAGTTGAAAGATGTACGGATTATATAGAGGTTAAAGGAGTAAAAATTTTTGATGACTCAGTGGCTGAGGTTAAAAATTCAGGGAATTTCAGAAAAATTATTGAGAGTATAATTGAAGCAAAAGAAAGAAGCGAGCTATGTCTTGGATGCGGTGTATGTCTTGCACAGTGCAAAAATAATGCCATAGAGCTTGATGAAAAGGCGAGAATTCTTACTGATAAGTGCAGTCACTGTTCAGCCTGCCACAACAGGTGCCCTGTGGTTAGATACAGAAAACGAAAGCTTGTACTTAAAAAAATATAACTTTCTTATATTTTTATCTATTTTCCAAACAGCCCTGAAATCAGCTTATTCACAAAGGATGGTTTCTCCTCAACAGGTACAATGTATTCCTCTCCAATGAGGTCAGCCGCAAGCTTTTTAATTGCAACTGCAGCAGGAGCGTTTGGGCTTTTAATCACCACAGGAACTCCAAAGGCACTGCTATGTTTAACCTCAGGGTCATCTGGCACAACAGCAAGTATAGGAGTTTCAAGAATAGACTCTATCTCCATTACTGTAAGGTCCGTGCTGTCCGAGGTAGCTCTGTTCAGTACAGTTCCGAGTATATGAGCTCCAAGCTTATTTGCGACTATCTTTGTTTTCAGGGCATCGCTCATACTTGAAATCTCCGGGTTTACAACAAGAAGGACTTCCTGAGCAGAGGATATAGCTGTCAGAACACTCCTTCCCAGACCAGCAGGAGCATCTATTATTAATATTTCAGCTTCCTTCAGAACATTTATGACATCTTCCAGCTTATCGGGGTCCGCCTTTCTCAAAGAGTCGAGAGAAATTCCTGCCGGCACAACCTTAACGCCGCCAGGCCCATCATATATTGCCTCTGATACATCAACATCTCCGGCAAGAACATCGTGAAGCGTTTTATACACTCCTTCAAGACCGAGTATAAGCTCTATATTCCCCATTTCAATGTCAGAATCTATAATAATCACGTTCTTACCAAATTGAGCCAAGCTCACGCCCATATTAGCCGAAATTGTAGTTTTGCCTGTACCGCCCTTTCCGGAACAAACAGCTATAGAAATACCCATAACTAGTCCTCTCTTTTGAGGGGTTTTGTGAGAAGCCACTCAACTGTTCTTATTAAGGTATCCTTTTTAAACGGCTTGCTTATATGCCAGTCTGCAAGACCTCTATCGAGACTTGTAACTTTATCTTCGTCATCTGAACGGACTGTAAACATAGTTATAATCACATCTTTAGTAGATGGATTCTCCTTAATCCTCCTTGAGACCTCCCAGCCATCCATCTCAGGCATCATAACATCCAGAAGGATTAAATCAGGTTTATAACCAGAATGTATCTTATCAAGAGCTTCCTTCCCCGAATTAGCTGTTTCAACTTCATGGTTGATATCAGTTAGAATTTTTTTAACTAGATACGCAACATCAGGCTCATCATCAACAACAAGTATTTTAGCCACTTTAATTCCTCCTTATAAAGGAATAATTATAATATAAAAGGATTATCATATTTAAATTATTCGTTTTGCTTCAGTGATAATATATTCTTTTATTTTATCTATCCCATAATTATCCTTTACAGAACATATATATATTTTATCATGGAAAAATTTTACTATCTCATTTATCTCATCTTTTTCCAGCAGATCGGCCTTGCTAAGCATAACAAGAACATTGCTATTAAAATTTTTTTGAATATTTTCAAGTATATCAAACTGGCTGGATTTTGAAAATCCACATGTCTCGCTTGGGTCATAAACAAATATTATAATATCAGCAAGATTGCCCAGGGCCAGAATTGCCTGTCTTTCAACAGGATTCATCTCTTCTATGTTCCTATCAAGAAGCCCGGGGGTATCGACAATCTGATACTCTCTAACTCCATCCAGCATATAACCCAGAAGAAGTTTCTGGGTGGTAAAAGGATAACCTTCAATCTTCGGGGAAGCGCCGGTTATAGCCTTAAGCAGGGAGGATTTACCAGCATTTGGAGCTCCAGCTATTACTACAGTAAATTCTTCCTTAAATATCGGTAGATTCTTGAGTTTTCCTTTCATAACCTGAAGGTACTCAAGTTCACCATCTATCTGTCTGAGTACTGATGCCAGCCTTCCGAAGAACTCTCTTCTCTTCTTTTTAAACTCTTCCTTGGTCTGAGAAGCTTTTATCTTCCCTCTGTAATAGCCTTCAAGAGACCCTATTCTTTCACTTGCCCACTTGAGGGCCCCCAGTGCCTTTCTGGTTTTATCTATATCAATTGTTAAAGATATGAGTTCATAGTAAAAATCTGGAAGAGATGTGAAAGATGGTGTCTTTTTTAAAATTGTGTCGAGATATTGCCTGGACTCTTTAGAAGCAATCTCCAATTTTTTTTGCTCTATTTTTCTTGCATTGTTCAATCTGTTGCCTTTAAGATAAGATAACTTTTTCTTTGTCTCTTTTATACTTCTGCTGAAGGCCATATCTATAAGTTCCTGTGAGGTCATAATTCTAGGTATTTTCTTAAAATTCATATTATAACTCATACTACATAACAGAGAGTTTACAAAAGTACAGAATATTGGAACTCTGAACAACAGAACGGAACAGGAAAGATTTTTATATGAGTTTAACCTCACCTCTCTGAGGTGATATAGTGAGCCATTATCAGTGTGCAAAATGTCAAACAGTTTTTGACCATATAGAAGGTTCAATTGCGAAGTGCCGTGAATGCGGCTCAACAGCTGTTACACAGGTAGAGGTAACTGGAAGACACGGTTAACCTTTAACCTCTATTTTTATTTTTGTGATGTAATACGTAACAAAAGGTTTTTATATTTTAACTCCTAACAGTTTTTATTACAGAGATGTGATATTGTGGTAACTGCACAGCGATTTAAGGAGAGTGTTCAGGAGATTGGGGGGGAAATTGTAGCCTCGGAGATTCCGGGCAGAACCATAAAAGAGCTCAGGGAAAGTATGGGTGTTACTCAGGAAGAGATTGGAAAACTTCTCGGATTGAGGAGGGAGACCATATCAAGAATAGAGAATGGTAATATAAGTCCCAGTTTTACATCCCTTAAGAATTTTTCCAGGAGCATTGCAGCTCTAAGGGCCATAAGAGAACTTTTCGCCAGAGAAGATGCCTCTCTGATTAAAAAGGAAGAGTTCAACCTTCTAAGGCCAAATTTCCTCAGAATTTATCTTAACCTTCCGGGTCAGGATGTCAAACTTCTATACAACCTCGGCGAAAAAGGATATCTACGTTCTAAAAAGAGAATACTCAAGGTGATAAAATGAATATTGTATGGTTTAGTGAGATTAGGAAAGGTGATATTGACATAGCAGGTGGAAAAGGTGCAAATCTGGGAGAACTTACAGCGGCCGGGCTGCATGTTCCCGAGGGTTTTGTTATAACTTCACAGGCTTACAACAAATTTATGAAGAAAAGCGGGATTACTGACAGTGTGATGGAAATTCTCTCCCTGGCCAATGTGGATAACAATGACGAGTTAACCGAAGCCTCAGAGAAAATTAGGGCACTTATAGACGAGATGCCTGTACCTGAGGATATTGAAAAGGATATAATTGAGAGTTACAGAAAACTTTCAGGTTCAGAATCTATATTTGTTGCAGTCAGAAGTTCTGCAACTGCTGAAGACCTGCCGGGGGCAAGCTTTGCAGGGCAGCAGGACACTTTTCTAAATGTTAAAGGTGAAGCCGAGGTTGTAAAATATGTCAGAGAGTGCTGGTCTTCTCTTTTCACTCCGAGAGCAATTTTCTACAGAGAAAAGCAGAACTTCGACCATAGCAAGGTAAGTATCGCTGTTGTTATTCAGAGAATGCTGAATGCCGAGAAGGCAGGAGTAATGTTCTCTGTTCACCCTGCAACCGGCGACACAGATGAAATTGTTACTGAGGCTGCTTGGGGACTGGGTGAAGGTGTGGTCTCAGGGAGCGTTACACCAGACCACTATATTGTCAGCAAAAGCGAAAATAAGATAATTCAGATAGATATTGCCAAAAAGGAAACAATGTTTACAAGAGACGAAAAAACCGGGAAAACCGTCAAAATAAAGGTGCCTGATGACAAAGCCACGGCACAGGTTCTCAGCGATGATGAAATTTTAAATCTGGCAGAGATTGGGAAGAAGGTTGAGAAGCATTATGATTCTCCTCAGGATATTGAATGGGCATACGAAGCAGGAAATTTATACCTTCTTCAGGCAAGACCCATAACAGTATTATATGGGAAGGAAAGTGACAGAGAGGAGATTAAAGAGGATGAAAACGAGGTCATCATTAAAGGTCTGGGAGCATCACCGGGCATTGGAACAGGCAAGGCGAGAATAATCTCCAGCACAAAGGAGCTTGATATGGTCAAGGAGGGAGATATTCTTGTGGCCACCATGACGAACCCGGACATGGTGCCAGCAATGAAGCGTGCTTCAGCCATATTAACTGATGAGGGTGGTATGACATGCCATGCTGCCATAGTATCCAGAGAACTCGGTATACCCTGTGTTGTCGGTACCGGAGATGCCACAAAGCAGCTGGGCAATGATATGGAGATTACAGTAGATGGTTACAGAGGTGTAGTATACAGGGGAATAACAGAAAAAGCTGATGAGGTGAAAGAGGCTCCAGCGCCTGCTGCCACAAAGATAATCACAGCCACAGATGTCAAGGCAAATATTTCCATACCTGAAGTGGCTCCCAGGATTGCTCCTTTTGCCGATGGTGTTGGTCTGCTTAGAGTGGAACACATGATTCTTGGCATAGGAAAGCATCCAATAAAGTTCATAAAAGATGGCGAGGAAGACAAGCTTATTGATAAGATTGCTGAAGGTGTGAGAAAGGTTGCCAGAGCCTTTTATCCAAAGCCGGTATGGTACAGAACTCTCGATGCTCCTACCGATGAATTCAGAACACTCGAGGGCGGAGAGGATGAACCCCATGAGCACAATCCCATGCTGGGATGGCGTGGTATTCGTCGTGGAATTGACCAGCCTGAGCTTCTGAGGGCAGAGTTTAAGGCAATAAAGCGCCTTGTGGATGAGGGCTTCGTAAATATAGGTGTTATGATACCACTTGTCCAGCATCCTGAAGAGCTGAAAGCTGCCAAAAAAATTGCCGCAGGCGTGGGATTGAGGCCTCACAAAGATGTGAAATTTGGAATAATGGTTGAGATACCTGCTGCTGCTCTCATAATTGATGATTTCATAGCCGAAGGTTTAGACTTTATAAGTTTTGGGACAAATGACCTGACCCAGTATACCCTTGCTCTGGACAGAAACAATGAAAGGGTTGCAAAACTATATTCCGAGAAGCATCCTGCAGTGCTCAAGCTGATAGAGATGGTTATAAAGTCGTGTAGAAAGGCTGGTGTCGATACAAGTATATGCGGACAGGCAGGGAGTGACCCGCAGGTGGCAAAGAAGCTTGTTGAATTTGGAATAACAAGTATTTCAGCCAATCCCGATGCAGTGGAAACTATCCGGGAGATGGTGGCAAAGACTGAGAAGAGGCTGCTCCTTGATAGCATAAGAGACTGACTTCTCACTCACTTTTCTATGTTTTTTATTCCCAAATATTAAATAACTATCCTGATAAGTTAAATCAGGTGATGGCATGGAGCATATTTTTAGAGCCTATGATATAAGGGGAATTTTTAATAAAGAGTTTTATGCTGAAAACGCAGCTACAATCGGCACTGCATTTGGAACCTATCTCGGAGGAGAGGGTAAGGTTCTGGTGGGTATGGATTCAAGAGTTACAAGCTCAATTATAGAGAGAGCCTTCTGCTCTGGTCTGGCTTCCACAGGAATAGATGTCTACTCCACAGGAGTAGTACCAATACCTGTTGCAAACTTTAAAACAATGAAAGGAGATTTTAAGGCTGGAGCCTATATCACCGCTTCCCATAATCCTCCGGAGTATAACGGCATAAGGTTCAGGAGAAGCGATGGCACAGGCTACACTGAAGAAAATGAAGAGATAAAGAAGATTTTTTTCAGTGGAAAATTTAAAACTGCTAACTGGAACAGAGTCGGTGGTCTCTTTACAATAAGTCCAGAATCAACACTTAAAGAGTATGAAGAATACCTTCTACCAAGATTTTCTCCTGAAAGGAGTTTAAAGGTTATTATAGACTCCGGTAATGGAACAGCCTCACTCACATCTCCCTATCTCTTCAGAAAGCTTGGTTTTGATGTCAGAACTCTCAATGCTCAACCAGATGGAACTTTTCCGGGAAGACCGAATGAACCAAAAGAAGAGAATTTAAAAGACCTTATGCTGAGTGTGAGAGAGATGAAATCTGATTTTGGAATTGCCTATGACGGCGATGCTGACAGGGTGGTTTTTATTGACGACCTTGGCAGGGTGGTACAGAATGAGAAGATAGGCATAATTGTTGCGAGAGAGATTCTCAGGGAGAAAGGTTCCGGAACAGTTGTTGCCAATGTCGAATGCTCCAGCATAGTGGAAGAGGAGATTTCAAGGGCAGGTGGTGAGGTGGCAAGGGTAAGGGTTGGAGATGTCTTTGTATGTGATGCTATTAAAAGATATTCTGCAATCTTTGCGATGGAAACCTCGGCCCATTACTTCTATCCCGACTTTTACTATTTCGACGACCCTCTTGTTGTCAGCCTCAAGCTTGCAGAGATTCTATCAAAAAAGGATAAAAAACTCAGCAAGATGGCAGATGATATCTCAAGCTATCCAAAGGCTCATGAGAACTATTCCTGCAAGGATAGTATAAAGTTCAGAGTCATAGAGAAGATAATTGAGAAGTTCAGGGCAAGGGGCTACAGGATTGACATCACTGATGGAGCAAGAGTAGAATTCGATGACGGCTGGGCTCTTCTGAGGGCAAGCAATACAACACCATTAATCAGGGCCACTGTCGAGGCCAGGAATGAGGAGAGGCTGAGGGAATTTACCAGAATGGTCAGGGATATTTTTGAAGATGCAAAAAAAGAGATTGAATAAACTATCCATTAAATTTTGAAATAAGAAGACATCTGACTGGATAGTAACACTAGTGTTATGCCAATTTAATTATGTGACATAATACCTAGATAGTTTGCTATCAACTCTCTCTCTCATGAACTTTCAATCTATCTTCTTTTTCAGGTCATTTCTTCCCCCAATCCATGAAGACAGTATAGTATTTGGAGATTATAAAGTTGTCATAAAATTAAGTTGCTGAGACACTAGCCACACCTCCTGTGGCAAAAGCTTTTTAATGTCAAAAGCCAGGAGAAAATCAAGCCTTAAAAACTTCAGTTTAACACTCATCCGGGAAGTTGTGCGAATAAAAAGTTATAGGAATAGTCAGTAGGCGGAACGTCCATTCGCCAATGTAGCAAATACAAGAAAAGGAGGTGTAAAAATAGCCAATAAAGATGTGAAGAAAATGAGTGACGAAGAATTGAAAGAAGAACATAGGAAATTGGGTAAAAACTGGAAATATTGAGGGAAGATAGGGGAACATAGGGGAACATACGAATATGATTCTCTCTTGGGACAAAACTCCCCTAATATAGGGGAAAGAAAGCAAATAGATGAGATAGATAGGAAAATGGACAAAATAAGAAATCGGCAGAGAGAGATTTATGACGAGTTCATAAGGAGGAGAAATACCCGAAAGAAGAAATAGCTACATGGGCGCTTGTCTAACAGCAGATTGCAGTTCGTTCACAACGCCCATCTAAATGGTTGACCACGCTTTATTCTATCAAAATCCAGCTCAGGCGACTTCAGCCTTAATACTGTTATACCATCAATAAATCAACAGAATCATTCTCAGTAATTTTTATATATGATAACTCCAGAACTCAAGGAATACATTTTAACGATTTCTAGGTGAACAACATGGCTATATATAAATATATTTCTCAGGCATGGAAAAGACCAAAAGAAGGTTATCTTCATGAACTGCTCAGAAGGAGAATACCCGAGTGGAGGGCTGGTGCGAGTGTTGTGAGAGTCGACACCCCCACCAGGGTTGACAGAGCAAGGGCTCTGGGCTACAAAGCAAAGCAGGGAATCATTGTCGTGAGGTCAAGAATCAGAAAAGGTGGAAGGAAAAAACAGAGACTTAACAAAGGCAGAAGACCAAAGCGTATGGGTGTTGTCAAATATACACCCCAGAAAAGTCTACAATGGCTGGCTGAGGAGAGAGCTCAGAGAAGATATCCCAACCTTGAGGTTCTTAACTCATACTGGATAGGAAAAGATGGCAGATATGAATATTACGAGGTTATATTCCTTGACCCAAGTCACCCATCCATAAAAAAAGACGGTGACTTAGGGTGGATTGCTTCAGGCAAACACAGGGGTAGAGTTTTCAGAGGGCTTACCGGCGCAGGAAAAACCTCCAGAGGCCTGAGAAATAAAGGCGAAGGTGCAGAGAAAGTAAGGCCAAGCATAAGAGCAAACAAGAAAAGAGGCAAGTAAAGCTTCGTCAATCACCACCCATTAAAATTGGTGGCCTGTTTCGTGAGAGTCTGGGGTAACAGGTTGATTAGGAGGCATTGAAGAATGCAGAAGTTATTGGTAGAGTTCGAGAACACATCAGGTGATGCTCCTCAAGTCCCCTGCTCTGTAAGTGAGGCATTAAACAGAGAGGAAACTCTCAGTGTGCCTTACAAAGTACTGGCCAATAACAGCTCCGCTCAGGACCAACACTCTGGCAAGAGTGGACAGGTGTTAAGCGTCCCTGTCATAAACATGCATGGAAAACCGTTAATGCCAACAACACCGAGAAAGGCAAGAGTACTTTTGCAGCAAGGAAAATCAAGAGT
>BDTY01000058.1 GCA_002897955.1 archaeon BMS3Bbin15 | reverse complement strand
CGGGAGTCTAGGTGAGAGGTCAAAGGTTACAAACTCGAGAGTTTTGTTATCCTCAGGGAAGTACTGAATACCGCCCTGAAGGGAAAAAGGTCCAATCATTTTAGGGGGGTAAACATCAGGCACAACTCCTAAGAACTTTTCTGCAGCCTCATACACAAGGTGCTGCTTGCTCTCTCTCATGGTAATGCCAAAGTGGCCTATCTCCTCATTCTTGACAGGAAGATTAATTTTAAGCTGGTCCCTGGAAGGAAGATTTAAAAAACCCTGAATGTTTACCTGCCTCCTGTCTGTAAAACCTGTAAGAACAAATCTATCAAATATATCTTCAATAGCAAAGGCATGAAAATTAGCATTAAACCTTGGACCAAGAACATACTCCTCAATTCTCGCATTTCTGAGAACACTACCGTCAATTACCCCCTGTTTTTTTAGCTCCTCCACCTGTGTATAGTAATCTTCTGGCGAAGAAACATAAAAGAAGGCTCTCTCCAGAATATTGTCAGCCTGCTGCACTTTAACAATACATAACCTGTCTATCTCATCAGGGTTTCTGAATTCTTTTGGCAGCCTTACTCCAGCTTTTCTGAGAAGGTGGTATTGCCCTTTCTCATCATTTCTGTCCTCTGCTCTGAGAATAAAACGGTTTCCATATATTGGGATTTTAAACTTATTTTCAATTCCATCATAACCCACATAAACCGAAAAGGAGCGGTTTGGGATGAAAATCGTCTGGAGTTCGAGAAGCTTCTCCTGAATCTCTTTAAAGAGCATATCCCTGAAATCCCTGACCACAATGACTTCATCGTAGAGATGCCTGTTGTAATATGCATAAAGTTTCTCTCTCCCTTCCTTCACAACAATTGCGGTTTTAAAGCCAGCGGCCTTTGCCGCTATACCAAGCTCTTTGGCTGAATGGGAGCCGAAAATCCCAATTGTCACATCTCTGTAATCTTCAACGACATTCTGCATCTCCTCTCTCGGTATCATCTTTAGCCCTTCTTCTTGACTTTTATAATATCACCTATGGTAAGTTCAGCATTCTCACCCCTCTTGAACTCACCGGGAGAAGATTCTTCAGACTCTTCGAGAAGTTTAATCTCAAGAGCTCTTTCAAGCTTCTTTGTCAGTGAGATACTGGGGCTCATACGCTTTGACTCCAGACGATTTATTACAGAGGCTCTTTCATTTATAATCAGGCCAAGCTCTTCCTGTGTCAAACCATTTTTTTCCCTAGCTTTTCTTATTACGTCATGATAATCCCCTACCACATCCGGTATATGCTCTGGTTTTGGTTTGTGATAGCTCCTTTTTCTCACCTGTTTCTGCTGCTGAGGACTTTTTATCTCTCTTACTTCTCCGAACTTTGCACAGCTTTTACAGGTTTTCATCTCACTACCTTCAATAACTACACGCAAAGGTCTCCCAAAAATAGGTTTTCCGCAGACTTCACACTCCATTAAAATCACTTCTTGCTGGAATTTATACAATGGTATATACTATTGTTAAAAGGAGTAACTATATATAAGTTTAATGGAGTTAAAAATCTAAGGGGTTCGAGATGAGTAAAGAAATGGCTGGAGACGTTGAAGGTAACGCAGAGTATCTTCAGGAGAGACTTAAAGATATTGAAAAGCAGTATATAGAGCTGAAAAACGAAAACAGCAGAATTAAGGTAGGTTATATCCAGAGAATAAAGTGGCTTGAGGAAAGAAAGAAAGTTCTCGAAAATGAAATGATAAATATGGACAGAGAAATCAAGCGAATAAAAAACGAGCTTGAGCGCCTGAGAACTATACCCCTTATCATCGGAACTATTGTTGAAGTAATTGATGACAGCAGGATTGTGGTTAAGAGTAGCGGCGGACCGATTTTTATTGTGAGCTACTCCAGCTATATAAATTCCAAAGACCTTGTGCCAGGTCTCAGAGTTGCACTGAATCAACAGTCCCTCGCAGTGGTTGACGTTCTCCCTGTGGAGAAGGACCCATCTATTTTAGCCATGGAGATTGATGAGAAGCCTGGGGAAAGCTACTTGGAGATAGGTGGCCTTAGAGATAAGCTCAGAGAGGTCAGAGAGGTTGTGGAGCTGCCTCTTCTCAAACCAGAGCTATTCGAGAAGGTCGGAATAGACCCACCCAAAGGGGTTCTCCTGTACGGGGCACCGGGCTCGGGTAAGACTCTTGTGGCCAGAGCCATAGCACATGAAACTAATTCAGTCTTTATAAGAATGATAGGTTCTGAACTGGTACGCAAGTATATAGGTGAAGGTGCAAAACTTGTGAGGGAACTTTTCAAGCTTGCAAGGGAGAAGGCACCATGTATTGTGTTTATTGATGAGATTGATTCCATCGGTGCCAAGAGGAGTGATGCCCTGACTTCTGGAGAGCGTGAAGTTCAGAGAACTCTTATGCAGCTTCTTGCAGAGATGGATGGTTTTGAGCCTCGTGGCGAGGTCAAAATAATAGCAGCCACCAACAGACCTGACATTCTTGATACTGCTCTTCTCAGACCC
The DNA here is from genome assembly GCA_002897955.1 of archaeon BMS3Bbin15. NCBI lineage: Archaea > archaeon BMS3Bbin15. The sequence continues at coordinate 2,316 of BDTY01000058.1, read as the reverse complement.
GGCAGATTTGACAGGCTGATTGAAATACCTCTGCCTGATAAAGAAGGCAGAAGAGAGATTTTTAAAATCCATACAAGAAGAATGAACCTGGACTCGGATATTGAGTCTGAATATCTGGCAGAGTTGACAGCAGACGCTTCGGGTGCAGACATAAAGGCCATAGCTACAGAGGCAGGTATGTTTGCAATAAGAGATTCAAGAGAAAAGATAATTATTGAAGACTTTATCATAGCAATAGACAAGGTTATTGGCAAGGCAGAGATAGCTCAGGGTGGAAGAAAGCAGTCCGGTGTTATGTATTCGTGAACCTCTCACGCTAGCTAAAGCGTGTGAGGTTTATGTTTTTCACCTTAACGCATGCAATCACAACTCAACCCGAAAAGGTATGGGCTTTTTTGATTATCAAATTGTAAGATAATTTTATTTATTTCGGATTTGATACTGTTGAGTCCCTTTTCAATATTTAGTGGTGAGTCTATGGCCTTTAATTTCATGATTGACTTTATTGAAATTGATTTCAACCCCCTTTGCTCCCGATTTCATATAACGGATTGAGTATATCTGAAGTTCCGAGCGAGTGCAACGAAGTGAGCCAGAACCACGTTTGTTATATGACCGAGCCAAAGGTTATACAAGGAAACCTTCGGTTTCCGCAGAGTCGCCCGAAGCCCGCCTATTTTTTCCTTCCAATAAAATATCCATATCCAATGTATTCTTTATGTTCCTTGAAAACCCTCTCATATTCTTTCCAAGCCCTGCGTAAATCCCCGTGTATCATCAGCTTGCCAGCAAACTTCATCATACCCTTGAATCCCAACTCCTTTTTCATTTCCTGCTCCATATCCTGCATCATATCTGAAAAATCCACTATCTGCACATCTATAAATCCTATTTTCTCTAACAGTCCTTTCCACTCTCCCAATGTCATAGTCTCAAAACCTTCCCATATTTCAAAGGTGTCTTTTACTGCATTCTCTGAAGGTTTTTTCCGCCATATCATTTCAAGATCCCCAACCACACCATCTGATTTTAAAACCCGATAAATCTCGGAAAATGCTTTCTTTTTGTCAAGTATGGTTGTTACACACTCAATAATTATAACGTCGAAAGTCTCATCTACGAATGGGAGTTTGTGGGCATCCCCTCTCCTAAGACTTACTTTATTGGCCAATCTTTTTTCATCTGCCCTTTTTCTTGCTTCTTCTAACATTTTTTCCGAAAGGTCAATACCAACAACATTACAACCATATTTCTCAGCAAGATAACAAGGCGTTACACCTTTGCCAACACCTATGTCCAAAACCTTCTTGTCTTTTCCTACACCGCATTTTCTAGCCATCTCATCTGTTTTATCTATACCGCCGGGGTGGAGTATTCCCAAGCCACAACTATACATCATTTCATCAATATCAGCCATTTTTCCCATTTTGTTCGCCTCCTCTTATGTACTTGCAACTACAAATTTCATAGGAAATAATTTACTCAACATCATTTCATCAGTTTTTATTGTTTTATATCCTGCGTCTCTTATCGAATCTTCGACATAAATTGGCCTGCAACTTGCGATCTTTGGGAATTTTCTATGCACCCACTCATATAATCTAAGAAATTTTGAATTCTCATGCCCTTCTTTCTCTATGCTTGCTACTACAAGTCTTCCATCTGGTTTTAATACTCTTTTGATATCCTTCAAAACTTTGGGAATATCGGGCGTATCAAATAGCTCAAGAACCCCGACCATATAAACAGCATCAAACATATTATCCTCATAGGGCATATTTCTTGCATCACCTTCAGATAACTCTACTCTTCCTGCAAGTTCCTCTCTTTTTAATCTTTCTTTGGCCAATTCAACCATTTCATGAGTTACATCAATGCCATAGGCTTTACTCCGTTCTCCAACAGATTTTGCTATCTCGACTAAAGTAAAGCCTGTTCCGAAGCCAATTTCTAAAACAATTTCACCTTCTTGAACATCCAGAAACTTTAATGCTCTTTCTCTAAGCTTTCTCTCGAATCTTCCTTCCCAAATAGAATAACTTTTGCTAACTTTTGCATAGGTCTTTTTAATCTCTCCTTTGACTCTTAATATCTCTTTTTTCTCAGGCATTTTATTTACCTCCTTAGCGGGCGAAGGGCAATTTCACATAACTCATTTATACGTGATGTCGTATATCCTGCCAATCTGGTAGTATAAGCGAACTGATTAGCTTTTGCCTCTTCATCTGCAAACTATCTAATGACCTTTTGCCTTACCTATCCCTCTATTGCCTATCCCTCTATTGCCTATATGAATATATTTTCTTTGAACTTACT